>PMKB01000108.1 GCA_003157595.1 Solirubrobacterales bacterium | reverse complement strand
ACTTTCCCCGACAGCCTCGCCCAGAAGGACGCGTCCGCCCCGGATGCTGCGACACGCTCGGAACGGACGAGAGGGAGCAGGCAGCGCCGATGACAGCACACGCCTGCTTCTCGGGGGTAGGCGAGCGTGAGCCGAGCCTTCGCTCGGACGGCTGCCGTTCGTCCAGCGGAGCAGCTTGAGCGGCGTCCGCGGTCTTCTCACGATCTCATAGGCTTGACCTCTGCGTGGGCACTTCTGGAGCAGCTCAGAAGTCTCCGGCGGTCGGAGTCGCGATCGTCACCGACAGCACGTCGTATCTCCCTCCGTCGCTGATTGACCGCTGGGGGATTCAGCAGGTCGACCTCTACGTCGGATGGGAGCGGGACATGCGTCCCGAGCATGAGTATCAGGACCTCGACGCGTTCTACGCCCGCCTGCACGAGTCGCCGCGGCTGCCAAGCACCTCACAGCCCTCGCCTGGGGACTTCCTGACCTGCTTTCTGCCACTCGTCAGCGCCGGGCGGGACGTCGTTTCGATCCACCTGGCCAGCGGCCTGTCGGGAACCTGCGAGAGCGCGCGCGCGGCGGCTCGGATCGCAGCGGAGCCGGGCCATGCCGGGCGCGTGGAGGTGGTGGACAGCCAGACCGGCGCCGGTGGCCTCGGCTTGCTCGTGGTCGCCGCAGCGCGCGCGGCGGTGGCAGGCGCGAGCCTCGACGCGGTGGTCCAGGCCGTGCAAGACGCCCGCAGGACGCTCGACATTTGGTTTTGCCTCGATACGCTCGAGTACCTGCGCCGAGGCGGCCGAATCGGTGCCGCCCAGGCGATCATCGGAGCTGCCTTGACGGTCAAGCCGATCCTGACGTTCGGCACCGAGATCGCCCCCGTCGGGCGCGTCCGCACGCACCGGCGCGCCTTCGAGCGGATGGTTGAATACCTACGCGAGCTCAACGACCGCGGCGCGAGCGACTGGATCGTTCAGCACGCCCAGGAGCCCGAGGACGCCGCCCGCCTGGTGGCCGAGGGTGTTTCGATCTTCGGCTCAAGCCCCCTGTTCTGCACCCAGGTGGGACCCGTGCTCGGCGCCCATCTCGGCAGCGGACTGCTGGTCGGCGGCATGAGCTGCCTGGATGCCTGAGTCGGCCTCGCGAGAACTGCGCCCGCCGCCGCTACGCGGGCCACCGGTCCAACGACCTCCCCGGACCAGATCCAGGGGGCCAGTCATCACGTTTCCGATTCGGCGGCAACTAACGTCGTGTGGGCTCGTGGGGCTGCGTCTGAGCGGGCCGCTCTGACCCATGCCGCGATAGTCCCGAGCGAGCACGTCGAGGTGGGCTGCGAGTTGCGCGATCAGCGGTCGAGCGCCCTCGAGCGTCGAATCAGAGCCGTTGCAGAACAACAACCGCGCGCCCGCGCCGGACCGCTCGAAATCAACTCGACACCATTCACCGCGTTCGTCGGCACCTCCAGCGAATCTAGCCACATCACGGCGCGGCCACAAATGAGCGGCCGGCGCATGCTCGCTACCTGTTCGCAGCGATGCGGCGTCGACCCCGAGAGCTCGCCCGTCGCCGGTCTGGGCCGGCCACCAGGTGAGGCGCTAGCTGGGGTCCCGCCCGAATCGCATCCTCAGCGGTCTGCATCGGTGCTCGTAGCCGCCTCCCCAGCGCCAGCGAGCCGCCCGCGCCCGCTCTATGGGTGTGCTCGCTGGCGTTGCCGGCGGCCGGCGGGTAGGCTCGGGGCGATCACGACCAGACGGAGGTGGAGGATGGAATACCGCAGGCTCGGGAGTAGTGGCGCCATCGTTTCGACGCTGGCGATGGGCACCATGACCTTTGGTACTGAGAGCGACGAGGCCACGTCGCACAGCCAGCTTGACGCGTTCTTCGCGGCGGGGGGGAACCTGATCGACGCCGCCGATGTGTACAGCGGCGGTGTCTCCGAAGAGATCATCGGCCGGTGGCTCGCGCGCCAAAGCGGTGAGGTCCGCAGCCGGGTCTTGCTCGCCACGAAGGGCCGCTTTCGGACAGGTTCCGCTCCCAACGATGTCGGATTGTCGCGTCGCCATCTGCGCGCGGCGCTGCACGCGTCACTGCGGCGGCTCGGCGTTGACTCGGTCGACCTCTACCAGGTGCATGCCCACGATCCGCTGACGCCGCCCGAGGAGACGCTGAGTTTTCTCGACGATTCGGTCCGCGCCGGGGATATCGCGTACGTCGGTTTGTCGAACTACACCGGCTGGCAGTTGCAGCAGATCGTCGGCGTGGCCGAGCTTCGCTCGCTGGTGAGGCCGATCACGCTGCAGCCGCAGTACAACTTGCTCGCCCGCGAGATCGAGTGGGAGATCGTGCCCGCGTGCTTGGCCAACGGCCTGGGGCTGCTCCCGTGGTCGCCGCTCGGCGGTGGCTGGTTGACCGGCAAGTACACGCGCGAAACCCGTCCCTCGGGTGCCACCCGGCTAGGGGAGAACCCGAATCGAGGTGTCGAAGCCTACGATCGCCGCGGGAGCGTCGAGCGCACATGGGCGGTCATCGACGCTGTCTCTTCGATCGCCGGCCACCGCGCGGTCAGCATGGCGCAGGTGGCGCTGGCCTGGTTGGTCGACCGTCCGGGGGTCAGCTCGGTCATCCTTGGTGCGCGCACGCTCGAGCAGCTCAACGAGAACCTCGGCGCGGCCGGCCTGCACCTCACCGCTGATGAGCGCGCAACGCTCGACACGGCCAGCGACCCAGCGCCAGCTGACTACCCCTACGGGACCGCTGGGACAGAGCAGCGCGCTCGGTCGCTGCCACCCCCGCACCACCCGTGACCCCGACCCCGAGCGTCGGGGCGGCGCTTGCGGATCGTCGCCGCACCAGCGATGGGCTCGCTTCCGCTTCTGATCCTCGCCCGCGGAGGCTCCTGCGTCCTCGTGAGAGCGACAAGGTACCCCACCAGCCGCGGCGCTGTCGCAACGCGCGAGGAGGAGCAGCGGCGGCCAGCGATGTTCGTGTCAGGCTGGGGTCTTAGCCCTGCCGGTCTTTGCCTGCGCGCGGTAGCGCACGCCAGTCAGTCGCGACGTGGTGGCCGCGCTGTTGCAGATGGGCAGGAGCTGGTAGGGGGCCGAAGTCGTGTGCGCTCCGAGGGTACCCCGGACACGGAAGGCGCCGCTTCGACTTCCGCACCAGTTTCCCCACCAGGCGTCGAACAGCGCTGTTGTGCCCTGGTCGATGGTCTGGTTGATCCGGTAGCTCACCGGGTTGCCGTCGATGGACGCCACCTGGATACCGTTGCGAATAACGGTCAACGAGCCCGTCGCAACCAGCCGACACGTTGCGCCGCGGTTCAAGACCACCATGAACGCAACTTCCTGCATGGCGGTCCCTTGCGTCCCCGGGCGAACGACACGCAGCGAACTGTTCGAGCAGCGCGCAAGAGGATTGGAGGCCTCGGCGTGCTGCGCGGCAACCGCACCAACGGCCAATAGAGCGAGAGGAACGCTCAGTCGCGAACGGCGACGTCTAGCTGCGACGGACACACGCAGAGCATCTCATGCGCGACTATGACGGCTCCACCGCCGAGTGTCGCTCGGCGCGAACAGCAGCACGCGGTTTACGCGGGAGCGGACCGCGAAGTCCTGGCATCCTCTCGGTGATCGGACACGCGCACTATCGGGATAGCGACGGCCAGATGAAGTCGGTCGAGGAACTCAGTCAGCTGGGGTATGAGGAGAGCGTTCGCACCGGCGCGTTCGCGGACGGGGACTGCGCGATAGATGGCCACGTCCCGTCTCGCGAGATCCTGCGTATGAACCCGCCGATCCATTGGTGTCTCCGCTGCCAGGCACAGTTCTGGATCATCGACGGGGAATACGTGCCCTACCCTCCTCGCTAACTTCGCGCCCGGCTGTCGCATCGCGAGGACGAGTCGCGTGAGTCTCGCTCCCAATCAGTGGCGAGCGCAGCCATAGTGAGCTACAGTCGCACCGTGGGCCTCGATCGCCTCCCGCGCACCTACTACGCGTTTCTGGTGGTGTCGGTCTGCGGCCCGATATTGCTCGTCGCGAACGGCGGCGGCACTGTGAATCGGTCCGGACTGGCGTTCTTCGCGTTGTTGCTGTTCGGGCTGGGTCGCCGTTGGCGTCCAGCCTGGGCGCTTCTCGTCGTGTCGAACGCCTTCCCGTTCATCGCCGTGCTCGGACTAACGGTGTCAGGCGGCCGTCTACTCCCCTCCGCCCTGCTGCTCATTCTTTACGGCGTGCTCTCGCTGGCACTGCTGTTCTCGCCGTCGATGCTCGATCACGTTCGACTTCGCCGCCGCGAGCTCATGAGCACCACCTAACCAAGCCCTCCCGCCGTGGCGGCGCCGCCTGAAGCCAAGGCGAGCGCTCCCAAAAAATGCGGTCACGCCTGGCCGCGCTCCTGCCCAGCTGCGCCGCGCGAGCAGCAGCGCTTGCGCTTAGTGCTCTCCGCCCGGGCGCGGGATCGGGATCGCGCCCGTGCCAGTCGGCCGCGTGGGCCGTCTCGGCTCGCGTACGCCGGAAGGCTCGTCCGGACCACCCCCCGCAGCGCGCAGCCGGTTCACGAGTTCGGCCCGCATCACGTCCAGCTTGCGCTGAGCCAGTTCCGAGTCCACGCACAAGGTCGCGATCCGGTCCTTGAGATCCTGGTTGGTCAAGAGAGAGAAATCGAGATCCTCGTCCACGCCCCGAAGCGTAGCTGCGCCGCCGCACCAACCCGTCGGCGTGCCCACGGCCAGATCCTCGAGAGTGTCGCTCGGCGCGAAAACCGACACAGCAGGCGGTCCGTTCCGCGCAGCGGTTTGCTTGGCCTCTGGCTGCTAGCGCGCTGAGCGTGGCTGCGCCGAGACAAGCCGGTCGAGCTCGTGCATCACGACGATTGTGTGCAGGATCAAGCGGCGGCTGTCCTCCGCCGCCAGCTCGTCGCCTTCTCGCGCAGCTCTGTGCTCCTGTCGATTCGCGAGGTTGCTGACGGACTCCCAGTAGTCGAGGAGGGAAGCGACGTGCGCCGCGACAGCGTTCCCACGGCCCGTTGTCGGACCGATGAGCACCCGACCCTTCTCGCGAATCGAACCTCCCCGCTGTGACGCCGCGACGTCGCTCTGCGCCAGAGCGGCATCAACGAAGGCGAGCAGTGCGTCTCGGCATTCGTGCCCGATTCGCGTCGAATGCCGGCGCGCATCGGCCGCGAAAAGATCGAGTGCTGTCTGCCACGCGTCGTAGGCAGTTGGGAATCGTCGCTGAAACAACTCGTCGTCGAGGTAGCCGCCCGTCAACACCTCGGCTCGCGCCCTGGCCTGCTCGCGATGCTCTACGCCCGACTGTCGCAACCCCTGCGCCGCGACGCGGCGGTCAATGCCCACCGCCTGCGCCTTGTCTTTGAGAACCTCGCGCAGGTAAGCAGTGCGGAGACGATTCCCTTTGGCGTCCGCCGAGATCGCGCAGAACAGCGGTGCCGTCGGTTTGACGCGAAGCGCCCTGCGCACCCCAAGCCACCGGTCCAGCGCTTCGCGGGTGTCCGCGTCGATCACGACCTCCCGCTCGGGCTGGCGTGCGCCGGCCGGCCTCACTAGCCTCTCGGCGCCGGCCTCATAATGCCGCCGTTCCAGTCCCACGATCTCGCCAATCTTCAGCCCCGCGCGATACATCAACGTCACGATCGCCTTGTTTCTCAAGTCGGTTCGCGACGACCCGAAAGACCCGAGCAGCGCATGAACCTCGGCTGGCGCCAGCACTTCGGCCGGAAGCTTCATCCCCTTGTTGCGCGCCGGCAGGCCGCGCCGGTACCCAGGCTGCGTGATCGGAGAGCCTCGGTGTATGACCGGCTCGGACATTGAGCCCTTCACGATAAGCACCGAAACCGACGATCAGAGCAAACCTCGCGACGAGCTCGAGCGGCGACAGGCATGCAGAGTCCGACAGATTCCATTGGCAGACACGCGATCGAGGCGTTGCCACGAAGCGTGCGACAGGGCGCTCGGCTGCTACCGGGCGGTGGCGACGAACACGGCAACACCGCTGTGGTTGAGCCCACTCTTCCTGACCACGAGATCCTGGATCCGCCAGTCGTCCGGGGCACCTGGTCGCCCGCCGAGCACCGGCCAAAGGCAGTCGATAAGCGGCTTGCTCCGACCGGTCGCAATCTCACCCAGATTGGTGGCGGAATCGGAAAACCATAGGCGCACCGCAGCCGGGCGCCCATTGAGCGGGCCAACCATGTGCGAAACCACCCATTCGGCGAACTCAGGCTCCGTGGCTGATCGCGGTAGCGGCCCGCCGTAGATGTCGTCCAGCAGAACTTCGTCGAGCAGCAACGAAGACCAGGTCGCCGCCGCCGCGCCGAACGCGATCTGTACGCCCTCGATGTCGGCCGAGCGCTTGCCGGCGGCGATCTCCTGGAGGTTTGGGCGGCGGCCGCCGGCCCAACCGAGACCGTTGACGAGGACCGACACCACCGGCTCTATGAGATTGTCGAGATCACTTCCAGACTGCGAAATGCGCGCACCGGCGAGGGCGAAGCGAACTTCTAAGTGCGTCTGGCCCTGCTCATCGATCGGCGCAACGCTCTGCTCGCGAAGCGCGAGCTTCCAGTTCCGCTCGTTCTCACCGCCGGCGAACGGCGTCGGCCGCCCCGAGACGAACCAGCGATGCGGCGCGACAGACGCGGTCACGCAGATGACACTACCCGCCGCGGGTCACGCGGCTGGTTTCCGCGCGAAGGGGCAACGAGGGGAGGAGCGTTTCGCCTAAGCGCCCAGTCAAGCAGGCGGGGTGCGCGCACGACCCGAGCGATGCGTGTCCCGTTCGACCAGGAGGACGGTTCGGACTCTACGCGGTTCCGACGAGGCTCAAAGAAGCCAGTGTCGGAGGAGCGAGTCGAATCGCGACCACTGGCCCTGCGGGCCATCCAGCAACTTTGGTTCCCCTATCCCGGCCGTGCACGTCGGCCAGCCCAGGCGGAGGAGGAGATACGCCAGCGCCAGCGTGCAACATTGAAGTCGGGCCTCCTTGAGCTCGCTCCTCGATAGACACCTGGAGCGTGTCACCGAGGAGGCCCTCCTTCATGGCAGTCCGTTGCACGTGCCTGGTCCGTTGCACGTGCCTGGTCGACGCGCGGCGGCGTGTTCGGCTACCACGAGGTCTTCCACGCGCTGGTGCTCGCCGCGGCGGCGATCCACTACGCGGTGGTCGCGTTCGTCGTGCTGCCGCTGGGTTGAGCCGGAGGGGGGCGGCTCACCGAGCGAAGCTGGGCCGGCCCCGACAGCCACGGGGCCGGCCCATTGAGGAGGTGCTTCCTTCCAGGAGCTGCTTGCAGTTGCGTTGGAACTACACGCGCTTTGGGAAGATCATCGCTCAGCTCTCCGGCGCAACCGGGCCGGTCGAATTGCGCACAATCAGCGTTGGCTGGAAGACCACGCGCGGCGGCGGCTGCCCATCGCTTGACAGCCAGCCAGCGTCGCCGACGGCGAGCTCGACGCCCGCCGCCACCATTTCGGTGATCGGCATTCTCACCGTCGTCAGGCTCGGCACCGTGCCCGCGGCGAGTTGGATGTCGTCGAAGCCGACGATCGACAACTGCGCAGGAACGCCGATCCCGCGAGCGGCGGCCGCGTGGATGAGACCGAACGCAAGCGTGTCGGTTGCCGCGAGGATCGCCGTCGGGCGCTGCACGAGTCCCAGCAGCGTCGACAGTCCGAGCTCGCCGCCGCCGATCGTGTTGGGCACGTGGCAGATGTAGCCCTCGGCCTGCGGCAGGCCGGCAGCTGCCAGGTACTCCTGGTAGGCAACCTCGCGGTCACGGATGACATAGCGGGTCGCGCCACCGACGTAGGCGATGCGCCGATGTCCGAGCGAAGTCAGGTGGTCCAGCGCGGCGTTGATACCCGCGGCGGCGTCCACGGCCACCGTCGGGAACGGGCGGCCGTGGCGTTCCGAACCGTGCCAAAGTGCGACCACGGGCAGCGGCGCGCTGCGGAGATCCTCGACAAGCCGCCGCTCGCCATAGAAATCCCCGACCAGCACGATCGCGTCGCAATGGCGCGTCTCGAGCACGGCGGTCAGCGCCAGCGCCTCGTCCGCCTTGGCATGGGCGTGACCGAGCACCACCGAGTATCCGCGCTTATCGCACTCGACCGACATCGCCTCGATCGCCTCGGCGAAGAACGGATCGGTGATATCTCGCACGACCGCGCCAAGCAGCATCGACGGCGCGCCACGCAGCGCCCGCGCAAACGGGTGCGGCCGGTAGCCGAGCTCGGCGGCGATCGCGTGCACCCGCTCGCGCGTCGCATCGGAAACGCGAATGCGAACCGGAGCGTCGTTGAGGATGCGCGACACCGTGCTCTGGGCCACGCCGGCCGCAGCTGCGACGTCCTTCATCGTCACCTGGCGGTGGGGGTCAGAGGACGACGAGGCCGCCAGCCGACGGGTGGTCACGGCGTGCTCATCGAGCCGACGCCCGCCGTCGCCCTCAAGCCCGCCCGACCCGTCGCCCGGGGCGCCCGCCGCGCTCGATACCGCCGCGACCTCCGGTGCGCTCGCGGTGTTGGACCCGGAGCCGGTCAGCGACGACGGCCACGAACAGCACGAAGCCAACGACCATCGACTGGTAGTAGGCATTGACGTTGACAGCCACCAGGCCCTGCTCGAGCACGACCAGCAGCGCGGCGCCGGCGACCACGCCGACGATCCTCCCCTGTCCGCCAATCAGGCTCACGCCGCCGATCACCGCTGAGGCGATCGCTATGAGCTCATAGCCGGTCACGCTGTCGGCGGTGCCCGACGTCAGATGCGAGGCGACGATGATGCCGACGAAGCCCGAGCAACCGCCGCTGACGACGTAGGCCAAGACGATCCGACGATTGGTGGGGATGCCGGCGAGCCGGGCCGCCTCCCGGTTGCCGCCGACGGCGTAGACCTGCCGGCCGGCATAGGTGCGTTCGAGGAAGAACCAGGCGAGCAAGGCGATGACGACCAGGATGATCACCGCGATCGGGACGCCGCCGACGGTTGATGTGGCGACGGCGAGGAACGTCGGCGAGGAGATCGGGATCGGGCTTTGAGCGATCGCTTCGTCGGCGCCTGCGGCGAAGATGAACGTGACCAGCGTGATGATGAACGGCGGCACCCCGAAACGGGTGATCCAGAAGGCGTGGTGCAGGCCCACCGCCGCGCCGAACAGGACCGTGAGCACGAAGGCGAGCAACACCGGGACGTGCTGGGTGACGTTCAGCCAGGCGGACACCACCACACACAGGGCGGAGAGCGAGCCGACCGAGAGGTCGATGCCCCCGGTGATGATCGTGAAGGCCTCCCCGACGGCGAGGATGCCGAACCCCGCGAGGTCGACGCCGAGGTTCTGCAGCTCGGAGATGCTCCCGAAGAGGGGGTTGATCGCGGTGAAGATCGCGAACGCCGCGATCACGGCGACGATGATGCCGATCTCCGGCGAGTCGGCGAGGCGAGCCGCGAGGCGCAGACCGCTGGAGCGCACCGGTTCCTCGCCGTTGCTCTTCGGTCCCTCGCCGTCCGCCTGACCGACCGCCACTGGGGAAGCCTGCGCCATCACGCCTCCACCTGGTCGATGGCCGCCGCGGAGACGATGCGCTCCTTTGAGAACTCCGAGCGTTGGAGCTCGTCGGCCACGCGACCTCGGCGCAGCACGACGACCCGGTGGCAGATGCCCGCCAGCTCCTCCAGCTCTGACGACGCGACAAGAATAGCCATGCCTTCCTTTCGTGCCTCTTCGATCAACTTGTAGATCTCCGCCTTCGCGCCGACGTCGACGCCCCTGGTGGGTTCGTCGAGCAGCAGCAGGCGTGGGCGCGCCGCCATCCAGCGGCCGAAGACCATCCGCTGCTGGTTCCCGCCGGAGAGCGAACGCGCCGGCTGCTCCGGGGTCTGACAGACCACGCGGGCGAGCTTCACGATCGCACCCGCCTCGCGCCGGTCGGCGCGCGGCGAGAGGACGAGCCGCTTCCATGAGATCCGACGCAGGACCGCGAGCGTGACGTTCCAGCGGATCGACGCGTCCACGAGCAAAGATTGGGTCTTACGGTCCTCGGGGACCAGGCCGATACCGGCCGCAGCGCCGTCGACGGGAGTGCGCGGGTGGTAGCTCGCCCCGGAGATTCGCATCTCGCCGTGCGTGCTCGGACGGGCGCCCATCACGACGTGCAGCAGGCGGCTGCGCCCCGATCCCATCAGTCCGGCCACTCCGACGACCTCGCCCGGACGCAGCGTCAAGTTCAGCGGCCCAAGTCCCTCGGCTTCCAGCGCAAGCGCCTCGAACACGGGTGTCGCTCCAGCGGCGGGCTCCGCGAGCTCGCCCTCGGGCAGCAGATCCCGGCCGACCATGTCGCGCACGATACGCTGCTCCGTCGCCTCGGCGGGCGTCAGGTCCGACACCAGACGGCCGTTGCGAAGCACGACCACGCGGTCGGCCACGGCACGCACCTCGTGCAGCCGGTGACCGACGAAGATCACGATCCCCCCGCCGCGCGCGTGCGCGCGAGCGAGCTCGAGCACATGCTCGGATTCCGCCGGGCCGAGCGCCGAGGTCGGCTCGTCGAGGATCAGGACGAGCGGATTGCGGCCGAGCGCCTTGGCGATCTCGATCATCTGGCGTTGGGCAACCGAGAGGGCGTCGACGCGTCGACGCGGCTGGATGTCGAGGCCGACGGTGGCGAGCATCCCGTTGGCCGCCGTATCCATTGAGCGGCGGTCGACGAAGATGCGCCGATCGCCGGCCCGCCGGCCGAGCAGAAGATTTTCGGCGACGCTCAGCTGACCGACGAGCGGAAACTCCTGCGACACCATCGCCACACCAAGCTCCTGCGCGTGCAGCGTGCCGCCGCGGTCCAGCAGCCTGCCGGCGATCGAGACGGTTCCGGCGTCAGGCGCCACCGAGCCGGCGACGATGCCCATCATCGTCGACTTGCCGGCACCGTTTTCGCCGACGAGGCCGACGACCTCTCCTCGCCGCATGACCAGCTGGTCCACGTCGAGCACGACCGCCGGACCGTACAGCTTGCGGACACCGGTGAGGACGAGGTCCCCGCCGGTGTCCGCAGCGCTGCCAGACGATGGGCTAGCTGGCACCAATCGCCTTGTTGTAAGCGAGATCGGCGGAGAGGTTCGCCTTCGTCAGCGTACCCACTCCGGTGCTGATCACGCCGGCCGTCTCAAACGGCTTCATGATCGTTGCGACCTTCGCAGAACCGAGCACCTTCATCGCCGTGGTGATGTAGGCGCCGAGATATCCCTGCATGAACGGCTGCTGGAGGACGGAGGCGACGACCGAGCCATTCTGCAGCCCGGTGATGGTCCCCGGCTCGTTGTCGTCGGCGACGACCGCGATCTTTCCGATGTCTCCCTTGGCCTTCACTGCGACCGCAGCTGCCGGTCCGTCGTAGGAGTACTCGCCGTAGATGCCCTTGAGGGTCGGGTTAGCGGCGATCACGGTATCGGCGTTGGTCGCCGCTGTGGCGGCCACACCGTTGTCGTTCTCGGTCGCGATCACCTTGATTTTAGATCCCTTGATCGCCTGCATGAAGCCCTGCGTGCGCTGAATGACGTTGGTCGCCGTAAGCGATCCGACGAGGATCGCAACGTCGCCGCCGTTGGGCAGCGCCTTCATCATCGCCTGTCCGGCCGCCACACCAGCTGTGACGTTCGGCGTGCCGATGAACGTGAAGGTCTTCGCGTCGGCTGGTGGGACCGGCGAATCGATGGCGACGACGTCGACGCCCTTGGCGACCGCCTTGTTGATGATGCTGCCCTCCGAGACCGGGTCGATCACCGAGGTGAAGTAACCGGTTGCGCCCGTCGAGGCGAGCGTCTCGAACTCCGACACCTGCGTCGCGAGCTGACCCTGCGAGGGTCCCTCGTAGTGCGCGGCAATCCCGAGCTCCTTCGCCGCCCGTGCATCGCCCTGCTTACCGGCCACCCAGTAGGCGGCGAGGATGTTGACGACCATCCACGTGTTCACCGCGCTCAGGCTCTTGCCCTTGAGCGCCTTGACAAGCGCGTTCCGCAGGCCGATCTCCTTCGCGTTGTTGAATCCGGGCGGATGCACACTGGCCGCCAGAAGCGGCGCTGTTGCGGTGCGAGCGGATGCCGCGCCGGCTGTACCTGTGCCGGCGAGCCCGCTGGCCACGGCCATCGCGCCCGCGAGCGCAATCGCCACAGCAATCCTCGTGCTGCGCACGCGATGCTGCCTGAACCGTCGTGTCATGTACTCCTCCTCTGAACTGGTTTTGGATCCCTGATCCCCACACCATCAGCGTTCCGGCAGACCGGCTTTGGCTGGTCTGCTTGATCCCAGACCCCTCCATCGCGCCCGGTGCCGATGGCTACAAACGTATCCAAGCATACGTATGCAGCCAAATGCAAATGAGAACCGTAGAAGTCCCTGATGCGGCCTGCGAGAGCCTGGCGGACCGACCTTGCGGAGACTCCGCAGACCGCCCGCACCAAACGCCGGGCACGCGGGCAGGGCACCGCGGCCGCTCTGCGCCGCGGGCGTGATCGCGCTCCAGAGCGCGGCGCTCGCGGTGCGCGAGCGCGGTCGGCGGCTCGCGGCTCGCGGTGCGCGAGCGCGGTCGG
>PMKB01000118.1 GCA_003157595.1 Solirubrobacterales bacterium | reverse complement strand
GAGGCACAGGGCGATCCCGGCGCCGGCGATGCCGAGCGGCGGGACAAGCAAAAGCACCGCGGCGATGTTCACGACGAGTCCGGCGAACGCCGCCGGCACGTTGCGCCGCGTGCGAAGCTTGCGCCCGGCGATCACGACGAACACGAGATAGAGCCCGTAGAGCGACCAGCCGAGGGCCAGCCACGGCAGTGCGCTGTGCGCGCCGTAGTAGCTGTGCCCGAGCAGGCGGATACCCCAGCGTCCGAGGAGCACGACGCCGGCGACCACGATCCCCGTCCCGAGCACGTAGTAGGTCGTCACGAGCGAGTAGAGCCTGGCCGCCTCGTCGTCGTCGGTGACCGAGTAGGCGAGCGGCGGCCACGCGTACTGGAAGCCACGCACGACCACGAAGACGACGGTGGCGAGGCTGATCGCGGTCGCATACCGGCCCGCGGCGCCCTGGCTGTAGTCCCGATAGAGGTACACGCGATCGACGACCTGCAGGCCGTAAACGCCGGCATCCGCCGGGACCGTCGGCAGCCCGAAGCGGAGCATCGACGCCAGCGGCGCGCCGGCCAGCCCGCGCCGCAGCGGGGCGATCAGCCGCCGCCGCTCGCCCCACCACAGGCCGAACAGGACGATCGTCGAGGAGGCATAGTTGCCGAGCAGCAAGCCGCGCGCACCCTGGTGTTCGAAGACCACGAGCCAGACCATCGCCGGCACCGTCATGCAGACGTCGGCGACCGACGCCTTCATGTACGTGCGCCCGCGTTCGTCGGCGCGCAGCAGCGCGTATGCGATCTCGAGGTTCGTGAACGTCCACAGCCCCAGCACGGCGATGCGCGTGAGCGTCACATCGCGGTGGCCCAGGACCAGTTCCGAGAGCGGCGCTGCAAACACCGTGCAGATCACCGCCACGACCGTCGTGCCGAGCGCGACCGAAGCGACCGCGATCGCCGCGATGCCGTCGCGGCGGGACTGGTCCTCGTCGTCGTAATAGAAGCGNNAAGCGGATGAAGGCCTCGCCGAGGCCGAGGCGCAGCACGATCGAGGCGAGGATCACGATCACGAGCAGGTTCTGCGCGGCGCCATAGCCGGCCGGCGCCACGTAGCGCGTGTACAGCGGCAGCGTGATCACCGCGAAGCCCTTCGACAGCAGATCCCCCGCCTGATACGCGGCGCCAACGGTCGCGAGGCGTTTGAGGTATGCGAACACCGCTGCCTGGTTCCTCTCCGCGGTTGGTTCCCTCTCGGTCCCGTGCAGAGGGCGTCGTTTGGGGGCGTGGCCTGGCTGGACCCTATGCGAGCGCGACGTCGGGCGCGACCCCCGCAGGCCGGCGCGATCAGGCGCCGGCGGAGCGCGAGCCGCGCCGGACGCACAGAGGCAGCGACCCGCCCCGTCCATGATCTATCGTCCTCCCGCGGGCATGGGCGTCAACACACTCCTAGTCAACGCAGGCCGGCGGGTCGAACTGGTCACCATGCTTCGCACGGCCTGCCAGGGCCGCGTGATCGCCGTGGACATCGACGCCGTCGCGCCCGCTCTCTACCACGCAGATGCGGCCGAGCGGGTGCCGCCGGTTGGCGACCCCGCCTTCGTCGAGCGGCTGCTCGGCCTGTGCCGCGCGCACGCGGTCGGACTGGTCGTTCCGACCACCGATCGGGAACTGGCCGTGCTCAGCCGGCGTTCAGATGAGTTCCTGGCGATCGGGGCGCGCATGGCGATCGCTTGCAACGAGGGCGTCGGTGCAGCGCAGGACAAGCTGACCTGCGCGACGATGCTGCTCGAGGCCGCCATTCCGGCCGTGCCGACGAAGCTCTGGCTCGCATCGGAGTCGCCGCCGTTCGAGTTCCCGATCGTGGTCAAGCCCCGCAGCGGTTCGGCGGCCGAGGGTGTCCGCGTGATCTCGACGGCGGCCGGATGGGCCGCGCCGCCGCCCGGGGAGGCCTGGCTCGTGCAGCCGCTCGTCGCCGGATCCGAGGTGACGCTGGACGTGCTGGCGGCCGCCGATGGCCGGGTGCTCTGCCTGGGCGCGCGACGGCGCCTCAAGGTGCGCGGCGGCGAGGTCGAGCGAGCGCAGACGGTACCCGCAGAGCCCTTTCTGGAGATGGCGTCGAAGGTCGCGCGTGCGCTGGGGCTGACCGGACCGTTCAACTTCCAGGTTCTGATCGAGGCGGATTCACCGCTCGTCGGCGAGGTCAATCCCCGGCTGGGAGGCGGCCTGCCGCTGTCCCAGCACGCCGGCGCGATGCTGCTCGAGTCGCTGTGTGAGTGGGCGATCTCCGGCGATTGGCGCGCCGGAGAGCCGTTGCTGGCACGCCCCGGTGTCTACATGACCCGCTACGACTCCTCGACGTTCCTGGAGTCCGCCGAGCTCGCATGGTGATCGAGACGATCCTCTTCGATCTCGACGACACGCTGGTCGCCGAGATGGAGTGGGCGCGTGGCGGCTGGCACCTCGTGGCCGAGCATCTGGCGGCCGTCGCCGAGCGCGACGGGGCCGATCTCGAGCGGATGATGAGCGGCTTCTTCGCCCACGACCGCCGACGTGTGTTCAACCAGCTCGCCGACACGCTGGGCCTGGACTCCGACGCGCTGCATGAGTGCATCGCGATCTACCGCCACAGCCCCAGGCCGCTCACGCTGCTGCCGGATGCAGCGGCCGCCCTGGAGTTCGCCGCCGACCGGCGCACGGGCATCGTGACCGACGGCGACGTCGTGACGCAGAGCACGAAGGTCGAGTGCGCGGGGCTCGCGTCGAGCGTGGAGGTGATCGTCTACACGGGCGCTCTCGGCGCCGATCACAGCAAGCCGAGCCCGTCCGGCTTTCTCGAAGCTCTGCGGCAACTGCGGACGGCGCCCGACACCGCGATCTACGTCGCGGACAACGCCGCGAAGGACTTCATCGGCCCCAGAGGCCTCGGCATGCGGACGATCCAGGTGACGCGCGCCGGCGGCGTCTATGCCGGCGTCCAGGCGCCCGCGGGCGGCGAGCCCGACGCCATCGTCGGCTCTCTGCTCGAGCTGGCGTCCGTCGTGGCGGCCTGGGAGCGCGAGATCGCGCGCGGCCCCGCCGCCGGGCCCTGACACCCCGCCGCCGGGCCCTGACACCGCGCCGCCGAAGCCGCGAGCGGGCGTGTCCCGCGCCGGCGTCAGAGATCGAAGCCGCCGCCGCCGCGGTGGTAAAGGCCACCGCCGGTGAGCAGCAGGCGCAGCGTGCGTCCCAGGATCAGCGCATCGAGGCGCAGCGAGCGGTGCTCGACGTAGTGGATGTCGAGCTCGATCCGTTCCGACCACGGCAGTGACGCGCGCCCGTTCACCTGCGCCCAGCCGGTGATTCCGGGCTTCACGTCGAGGCGACGACGCTGGCGCGCGTCGTAGGCCTCGACCTGCGACGGCAGCGTGGGACGCGGACCGATCAGGCTCATCTCTCCTCGCAAGACGTTCACGAGGTTCGGCAGCTCATCGATCGAGGTGCGACGCAGCAGCGCGCCGACGCGGGTTATGCGCTGATCCCCTACGTCGACGGCCATTCCCGCGCCCACGAACTCCGCGCCCACGACCATCGTGCGCAGCTTGATGACATCGAAGACCTGGCCGTGCAGACCGGCCCGCGGCTGGCGGTAGAGCACCGGGCCGCGACTCGTGAGCTTGATCGCGACGGCAGCGAGCGCCAGCAGTGGCGCAGTGAAGGTGAGCACGAGCGCAGCCACGAGGATGTCGATCGCGCGTCCGATCATCGCGTGCCCACGGTGGCGGGCCAGCCGACGCGCGTGCCGTGACGCAACCAGTCATAGAGGCCGAGCGCGAGTGAGGTCGTCGTGAGGACGTAGTAGCGGGCGACGTTGGGCAACCGGGCCGTGGTGTGAGGCGCGGCGGCCGCAGCGGCGAGCACGGCGAGCTGACTCGCGAGCGCGGCGGCGTAGACGGGGCTGCGGGCGGGGCTGCGGGCGGGGCGGAGCGCGAGCCGCATGCTCGTCGCGAGGGCCGCCAGGTGGAGCCCCGGCGTGGCGTAACGCAGCAGCCGATGCGAAACGATCATCGCGGCGTAGGCCGGGTCATAGCCGCGCGGATCGGCGAGCCCGCCGCGGACCACGGTCGGCCATGCGCCGTGGGACATCATCCGCCGCTTGCGCGCGAACTCGCCCTCGATCGTGGGGACCATCTTCTCGGTCGCGCGGGCGCTCGGGACATAGACCGCGCGCCAGCCGCGCTTGACCATGTTGAAGGGGAACGAGAGATCGTGGTCCATCGCGGGATCGACCCGTATGTAGGACTCACGGCGTGTCGCGTAGATCGCGCCGTTGCCGGCCGTCACCGACCGCAGCTCGGACTCGCGTTCGCGGACCCACATCTCATAGCGCCAGTAGAGGCCCTCCTCGTTGGGGGTCGCGGCGGCCGCGTCGTTCCCGTCCGTCGCGGCCCGTGTGAAGCGAACCTGCCCGCAGGCGTAGCCGACGCCGGGATCCGCGAAGGCGCGCGCAAGTTCCGCCAGCGCTTCAGGCTCCCAGCTCGCATTCGCATCGGAGAACGCCAAGAGCTCGCTCGTCGTCGCGTCGACGCCGGCGTCCTGGGCGCGGACCTTCCCGCCCCGTGCGACCTCGAGCACGCGGTCGGCACCCGCCGCGCGGGCGCGCTGCGCGGTTTCGTCGGTGCAGCCGTCGCAGCACACGACCACCTCGAGGCGATCGCGTGGCCAGTCGAGCGCCAGGGCGTTCGCCACCTTCCCGGCTATCACCTCCTGCTCGTCGTGGGCGGCGACGATCAGAGCGACTCGCGGCGCGTTCTCCGGCGGCTGGCGCAGCGCGACCGGCCGCGGACCCCTGCGGCGCACCGCGCTCGCCGCGGCCAGCGCGAGCGGGTAGCCGATCTGCGTATACGCGAGCAGTCCAGTACTCGTCCAGAACACTGCTTTCGCGAGACGCAAGGTGGCGATTAGTCTACGCGCGCGCCCGGTTCAAACGCCCATCCGGCGCCGTTGAGCGCGCCGCCCGCGGGTCCTGGACCCGCGCCGTGAGCGTGACGGCGGCGCGGCGCGCCCAGCCAGGGCCCCGACGTCGGGCGACTATGCTCTGCCCCCACGCCAGCACCCGCTCGGCGCGCGTGAGCTCCGCGCCGGTAGGCAGCCATGCATCAAGCGCGACGAATACGCCAAGAACGCCTGTACAGGAGACGGAGGCGCATCGCCGCGGCCACGCTGCTGGCGCTCGCGGCGCTCGTCGCCCTCGTGGTCGTGCTCAACAGCAGTTCCGCGCGCCCCCCGGCGCCTGCCGGCGGCGCGCCGAAGCAGACGGCCAAGACGCGGCAGCGAGCCCGCCGCACGGTCCGCGACGGTCCCCACGGCACCGAATCGGTCCCGATCCTGATGTACCACGTGATCGACTCGACGCCGCCCGGAGCGCCGTTCCCGGGCCTGTATGTGACGCCGGCGCTGTTCGCGGAACAGATGCACGCGCTCGCCGCCGCCGGGTACCACGCGGTGACGATGGACCAGATGCTGGACAACTGGCGCCACGGCACCCCGCTCCCGCACGGCAAGCCGATCGTGATCAGCTTCGACAACGGCTACGAGTCGCAGAAGCTCTACGCACTGCCCGTGCTTCGCGCGATGGGCTGGGTCGGCGTCGAGAACCTCCAGCTGAGCGGCCTGCCCTTCTCGCAGGGCGGCCTCAATCAGCGCGAGGTGCGCGATCTGATCGCAGCGGGTTGGGAGCTGGACACGCAGGGTTGGAACCACGCAGACCTGATCACGCTGAGCCCGAGCGAGCTCCACTTCCAGGTCGCCGTCGCCCGCCGGCGCATCCGCGCCCTCTACCACGTCCAGGCCGATTGGTTCTGTTACCCCTCGGGCCACTACAACGCCGCGGTCATCGCGGCCGTCAAGGCGGCCGGCTTCGTCGGCTCGACGACCGTTACGCCGGGCTGGGCGAGCCCGGCCGAGAACCCCTACACGCTGCCGCGGCTGCGCGTCATCGCCGGCACGAGCCCGGCCTCGCTGCTGGCCGAGATCGCCGGCATCCGGGACGACTCGGCGCCCGGCGCCGCTTATCCTCCGGCGTGATCGCGCCGGCGAGCGCGGGCAACGGCGTGGGTCTCGCCGGCACGGCGATCGGGCGCTGCACGGGCGCTCGGCGGCGCCTTCCGCGCCAGGCTGCACGCGGGCGCGGGCTCGGTTTGACCGCGGCCCGGCCGATCGAGGGTCTGCCGGCGTTCGTTGCGCTCACCGGTCGCCCGCCGGCACCGGCACGTCCAAGCCCGCCTCAGCTGACGATCGGGTAGTAGGTCTCGAGCCTGGTCACCGCACCGGCGCGCTGGGCGAGGTCCTCGACCACGGTGTCCACCATGCCGGTCGGCCCGGTCAGCGTGAAGGCGATCTGGGTGGTCAGCAGATGGGGATGCTCGACGATCGACAGCTCGACGCCCAGTTCGCGGGCCTCGTCGGCGACCGTCTTCTCGAACCAGTTGCGCACCATCCGGCCGGAGGTGATCGCGACGGTGCGCGTTTCCACGACGGCCTCACCCGCCTCGTGGACGCGGTGCTCCTCGCGCTCCCCGGCCTCGCGCGCGCGACCGGCGCCATCGGGCGGTGGGTCGACCTGGTCCCAGTCGCCAACGTCGCCGAGCGCGTCGTCCCAATGGTCGATCCGGACTGTCGCGCTCAGGCCGTCGCTCGCGAGCTGATGCTCGATCGCGCGGCGCGTCTCGTCGATCGCCTCGCGAGTGTTCGCGTAGGCAAACAGCGTGCTCTCGTCGTAGCTGAGCACCACGTCCTCGCTGATCAGCGGCTTGAGCTCGACTTCGAAGTGCTTTGCGTCGCGCAGCCGCGCATGCAGGCCGGCGGGATCCGCGAGGTCGGCCCGCAGGCGCCAGTCCTGGGCGTCGGCCATCAGTACCCGAGCGCGAACTTCGCGTCTTCGCTCATCCGCTCGGGCGTCCACGGCGGCGTGAACACCATCGTCGAGCCGACCGACTCGACGCCGTCGAGGTCGGAGACGAACTCCTCGATCTGCTCGGCGACCTCCGGCCCGATCGGACAGCCCGGAGCGGTGAGCGTGAAGGTAACGTGCACCTTGCCCTCGTCGATCTCGATCTCGTAGATCAGTCCGAGCTCGACGAAATCGAGCCCGAGCTCGGGATCGATCACATTCGTGAGCGCCTCCTGCACGTCGTCGACGGTGACCATGCACGAAGTGTAGAGGGCAGGCCGTCACGTAGCCTGTGGGCGTGAACGAACGGGTGACACTCAGCTTCGCCGACCCCGACCGCCAGATCCAGGGCGTCGCGATCAGCGGCGCAGGCACGCTGCTGAAGCTCGCAGCGCAACTGACGGCGGCGCCGCCGCCGCAACTGGACGTGGACGGCGGGGCGTGGAGCGTGCGCGCCGGCGACGCCTTCGCGCTGACGCTGACGCCGCTGGGCACCGCGGACCCACAGGCCGATCCGGGTGTGACGCTGCACCGAGCCACGGGCACGGTCGGCTCGCAGCCGTTCGACGGGCTGGCGCTGGCGCGACGCGACGCCGAAGCAGACGCCGAAGCCTGCGCCGGCCTCGCACTCGAGCGCTCGCTCGCCATCCTCTTCGACGCACAGCTGGCGCTCGCACTGCGCGCGCGGCGCCCGCCCGGCGCCGGCGGACACGGCGAGGAGCAGCTCGACGCGGTCCTCCTCCGCGGCGAGCCGCTCGAGCTGGTGGCGATCGAGAAGCCGCGCCTTTCGAGCACCTACGGCGCCGACGGGCGGCTCACCCACGCCGGGCTCGAGGTCTGGGAGAGCGAGGAATCCGAGCTGGCGATGCGCATCGGCGGCGAGGCGCTGGGGAGCGGCGAGCTCGCCGGGCCCGACGGGGCGCGCACGCAGGTCACCTTCGTCGCCTGGCACCACGACGGGCGCCGCGGGCTCGGCAGCTACTCGATCACGCGCGCGGCGTAGCGGCGCGCCAGGGCCCGCCGAGCGCGCCGGCGCTCACGCGCCGCCCGGTCGAGCGTTTCGAGCAGGCCCACTAGTTCGGCGTGCCGAGCCGATCCCACAGATAGAGCTCGATGCACTCGTTGGCGAGCTCCCTCGCGCGCTCGCGCGAGAGGTGCGGCAGGACCTTGGCGAGCGCCTGCTCCTCGGTCACGCCGGCGTCGAAGGCATCCTCGCGGCGGTGATCAAGCCGCGGACTGCCTACGTNNCGCCGGCGTCGAAGGCATCCTCGCCGCCGAGGCCGGCGGCGACCTTCAGCGCCTCGCGGCGGTATTCGCCGAGCGAGGGGTAGATCGAGAGCAGAAAGTCGGTGTTGGCAATCGGCTGCCCGACGGTCTCAAGCGAGGCGTGCCAGGCGGCGAGCATCGAGAGGTCTTCGGCGTCCAGATCGGCGACCGCGCGCTCGTAGTGGATCGCGAGCTCCGGCTCAGGGATCTCGTCCACCCAGGCGTGCATGACCTCGCCGACGAGCTGTCGACGCGCCTCGCGGCCCATCGATTCGGCGATCACGCGGATCGCGTCATGCGGTTCGATGAAGCAGAGCGACAAAACCCCTGGCTCCTGTCGTGGCAGACGACGGCACCACGCAGATTAGGGGGCGCAGTGGACGTGATCG
>PMKB01000245.1 GCA_003157595.1 Solirubrobacterales bacterium | reverse complement strand
GGAGGCCGGGGGTGTGTGGAGGGCGGGGGTGTGGGAGGGTGAGCGGGGGCGAGTGGCGGGGTGGCTGGGTGGAGGCGGAGTGGGTGGAGGCCGAGGGGTGTGGAGGCGGATCCGCTCAGCGCGCTGGTCGCGAGCCGCCGGAGTCGGGGAGCGCGTCGCGGGAGACGGCCGTCGGCACGCGCGGCTCGGCGATCTGCTGAAGGCGCTCGTCGAGTGCCTTCCAGCGGGCGGCCGATAGCGCGAAGCCGCCGGTGAACGCCGCGGATGCGGCGAGCGCACGCGGCTGCTGGACCGGCGCGAACGAGACGACGACCTTGCCGCGCTCGACCGTCGTCCTGATCTGCGGGCGCGCGCTGCCGCTCAGCGTGGCCAGCGCGCGCCGCGCTGCCGCCGCGAGCGCGGCGGAACGCGCGTCGCGTCCGCTCGAGCTGATCGCGATCGCGTTGCCGGTCTTAAGCACTGCCGGTGATCCGGCGCCCCGTCGGTCGCTCGCGCACCAGCCGCCGCCGACCGAGACATCGACGCCACGGAGCGACATCAACTCAAGCGCGAGCAGCACGCGGCGGCTGACGCTGCCGGAGGCGATCGACGTGCGCTCGCAGGCGGTCAGGCTGATGCGGGGATCCTCGAGCGCGAGCCGTGCGAGGTCGATCTGGCTGGCGATCTTCAGCGCACTGACGCTGCCGCCGTGCATGTCCGCGCCGTAGAGGATCGGGGCGAAGCTGTGGCGGTCCAGCTCGACGGTTGCAAGCTGCGACCAGGCGTCGAGGAACGGCCGCGGATCGACCGGCGTGCTGGTGGCTGCGGGCCGCAGCTCGAACAGCAGGTGCGCACCCGAGGACCTCGACAGCCGCCCGAGGATAGTGCCGGCGAGCACGCGCGAGCCGACGCGCAGCGGGACCAGCCCAAGCTGACCCGGGCGCAGCCCGAACGCCGCGGTGTAATAGCGCATGATCGAGGGGACAGCGCTGCGCGTGCGAGCGCGTCGTGCGTGCGCCGACGCCAGGTGCTGGGCCGTGGCGACGGTTTGCAGCGGCGCGGCGGCCGCGACGGTCGAGGGTGCCTGCTCGAGCGAGGGCGCGAGCGTCGAGAGCGGCGTGAAAACGTTGGCATGCCGCAACGTGAGAGTGAATTCCACCGGCAGGATGGGTGAGCCTGCGGTCGCTGCCGCGCTCACGGACTGGCGGCCGTGGTGCGCGGCGCCGAATAGGGCGCCGCTCGCCGGATGCCCGTGCTGCTGTGTGCCGGCCGTGGCCGGCCCGTTGGGCCGCGGACCGGGCGCGACGGCCGTTGCGACCTGCGGCGTGCGGCTACCGTGCTGCCGCTTTGGAACGGGATACCAGGCCGAGAGCGATCCGAGGCCGGCGTAGGTGAACACGTCGCCGAAGGCGTTGCGAATGCGGATGTAACGGCCAAGTTTGCGGCTGTGGCCGATCGCCACAACCGTACCGTCCTCGGCCGCGACGACTGCCGCGCCGGGGTCGGCGAAGATGTTTGCGCCGCTCGCCGCGGACGCGCTCGCGGCGGCTGCCTTCCCGACCGCGCTGGGAGCGGGCGCGGAGCCATCGACGCTCGACGGTGCCCGCAAGCTCGCCGTGTCAGGCACAGCGACCGGCCGGTAGCTGGCGTGGTAGGAGAGCTGGATCGGAAAGTCGCCATCGCTCAGCTCGCTAACCGCCCAAGTCACCGCAGTCGGCTCGCCGCTGAGCAGCTCAGCCCGCAACAAGACGGAGTTGACGTAGTTCCACGAGTGGTTGTACGCATAGATTGCGGCGGGCAAATTGTGGGCGGCTCCGGCGGCCGCGAGATACCGGGCCGCGGCGAAGATAGCGTCGGCGGCGTTGTAGGGGTCGCGCGAGCCGGTGCCGGTTGCGTCGACGCCGTAGCGAGTCCAGGTGCTCGGAAGGAACTGCATCCAGCCGATCGCTCCGGCGGAGGAAGTGTCGAGGTTAGTCCCGTAGTCGGTCTCGACCTCGTTGATCGCGGCGAGCGTCTGCCACGGGATTCCGTACGCGGACCCGGCTGCCTCGTAGATCGCTAGCAGGAATGCCGGCACGTGAAAGCTCTGCACATAGAACGCCGGAACCGCGGCGTCGCCGGCAACGATGAACGGGTCCTCCCAGGAGCCGGGCAGCACGCCGGCGAGCGGGTCGCTACCCGAGAAGAGCGACGGCGACGGAGCCGTGTCGCCGAGGATCACGCCGGCACCGCTGCCGGTCCCGGTCCGCGCCGTGCTCGACGCCGCCCTGATGCCCGACCGCGGCTGCGTCGTCGAGCCGACCACCCGCGGCGGCAGCACCGTCGCGTGGCGGTGGTGGTGCCGGCGGCCCGGGGCCGGCGTCGGGACGTACTCCGTGCCGCCCGTGTCCGCCGTGCCCCTCCGCGTCGGCGTCGGCGTCGACCCGGTCGCGGCGGTTGGGGTAACGGCCGCCGTGATCGAGCCGGTACCGCCCGCCGCGCCACTTGTGCCCGTCGCGTCGGTGCCCGGTGTGGAGCCGGTCGGGTCCGTGGGCTGGGTCGGCCCCGTGGCGCCCGTCGACCCGGCCATGCCCGTCCAACCGCTGGCGCCGGTGGCCGATGTGGCTCCACTCGTCCCGGTAGCGGATGTGGAGCCGCTCGAGCCCGTAACCTGCGCCGGCACCGTGGTGCCTGCCGAGCCGCTGGCCCCCGTCGTCGACGTGGCGCCGCCCGCGCCCGTCGAGCCGCTCGCGCCCATCAGCGGCGTAGACCCGCTCGCGCCCATCGAGGCGCTGCCGCCCGTCGCACCTATCGACCCGCTTGCGCTCGAAGCTGTGGTCGCGCCGGTCAGCTCGCCCAGGCGGCCGGCAGCGGCTGCGGCCGCCTCCCCTGTCGCCAATCCGGGCACCGCGGGGGGAGGCGGTAGCGCCACAGCCAAGTCGGTCGTCAGCCCGACCCCTACCGAGGAGGCGACCGTCCCGACTGCGCCCGCAACCGTGACGACAAGCGCCGTCCGGCGGACGCGATCGAGTCGTCCCCGCTGCCGGCGTCGGGGTCGGATCACGTCCTCACGCCTACGGTGGCGAATGCTTTCGCCGCTAACGCCCGCTCGCGTGACGTCGTGGCCAAGCGCTCAACGCCGTCGTCCCGGCGACCTCTACAGCGAGCGTTGTCCCGATCGCCTCGGGCCGTGGTCTGGTATGGCACGAGTGTCCCCGGAGTGGATGGATTATTCGCCGGCTGCGGTCTGATTGGGGTGTGGTGGGGCGTTGAGTCGTGCTCGGAGGGTTTCGTGGTCGCGTTTGAGGCGCGCGTATTCGCGACGTAGGGTGGCGAGTTCTGTTGCCAGACCTGCAAGCAGCGGAGTGAGCTGATACAGCCGCGCGGTGAGCTCGTCGTTCTCGCGCGTGATGCGTGATGTGAAGTCGGTCTGTGGGCGGTCCCGGCGGACGTCTTTGTTTGACATCGCGCGAGTGCGTGACTCGAGGCGAGAACTGGATCCGTCAATCCTCAGGTCGACGGGAGCGCCCCTGTCCGTGTGCCGCTCGCTATCCACCGAAGAGTGAGGGCGTTGTCGTCGTTTTGGTGGTGGTGCTGCCTGTGCCGGTGCTTGCACTGCCGCCGACTCCGCCGCCCGGGAAGCCAGCGAACCCCGAGCTGACGCCTGGGGCGGTCGCGGACACCGACGTCGCGGTGACCGTCCCGCTGCTTCCCGTCGCGCCTTGGACGGTGACCGTGTCGCCGGGACGCAGGTCGATCGCCGCGGCGTCGGCGTTGCGCGTGATCGTTGTCTGCTTGGTGAGGGTCACCTTCACGATCGACCCCGTCGAGGTGTCGTCGACGTAGAGCGTGTTGCCGTCGAGGGTGGAGATCGTGCCGGTCGTCGCGCCGCTGCCACCGAGGCCGGCGAACCCGCCCAAGCCACCGAATCCCCTCGCGCCGCTCGCGCCGGTGGCTCCGGATCCGAGCCCCGATCCGAAGCGGGCCGCGAGGCTCGCGAGAGAGCTTGTGCCGCTCCCGGCATGGCCTTTCTCGAGCTCCGCGCCCGCCCAGAAACCGCCGGCGACGAGCAGGATTGCGCACAGGCAGGCCAGCGGCAGTCCGAGCCGGATTCCGCTCGTTGTCTGGCTTACCCATTGCTGGTCTTGGGAGCCGGCATCGTCGTCGTCCGGCCACTGCGGTCCGTCGAGTTGCGTCGTGAGTGTTTCGGCGACGCTAGGGTGCTCCTCGGTTTGTCTCTCGTCGGCGGGCCGGCCGCCGGGGCTCTCGGTGTCTGGGGTGCGGTCGGTCATAGTGTCCTGTTACTCGTACCGGAGCGCGTCGATTGGGCGCAGCGATGCGGCGCGGTTGGCGGGGTACAGCCCGAAGAAAATGCCGACGGCGATCGCGATCCCGAACGCGAGCGGGATCGAGTAGCCGGCGATGACCGGGGTGACGCCGTCGATCTTGAAGCGGCTGCCGATCAGCCCGACGATCACCCCCCCACCCCCGCCGATTAGCGANNTCTCACGAGTGCGTTCGGTGACGGTGACGAGCATAATGTTCATCACGCCGATCCCACCGACGAGAAGCGAGATCGCTGCGACCGCGCCGAGCAGCGTCGTGAACGTGCTCGAGGTCGACTGCGCCGTGGTCAGCAGCGTGCCCTCGTTGATGACCGAGAACGGCAGGTCGGCGACGGTTGTGTCGGCCTCCGACGCAAGGATGTCCTCGACCTCCGTCGCCGCGTTATTCAAAGACGCGGGCGATTTCGCCTGGACGAGGAGCTCACTGAACGGGGAATAGCCGGTGAGCTCGTCCTGCACGGCGGTATAGGGGGCGATCACAACACTGTCCTGATTGGTGACCCCCGACGATCCTTTCTCGGCAAGAACGCCGATGATCTCGAAGCTGGCGGAGCCCAGCTGGATCGTCTGGCCGAGCGGGTTCTCGCCGCTTGTGAAAAGGTTGCTGAGCACGGTCTGTCCGATCAGCACGACGCGCTTTCGATTCGTGACGTCGGCCTGCGTGATCGGGCTGCCTGCGGCGAGCGTGTAGTCCTCCGCGGACAGGTAGTTCGGTGTCGTCCCGGTTACCGAGGTCGAGTAGCTCGCCGAGCTGTAGGTCGCGGTCTCGGAAGCTGTCACGACCGGCGAGACGGATGCGACATCGGGCGCCTGAGTGGGGTCTTCGATCGCCTGCACCGACTGTGTCGTGAGATTCGCGGTTTGTGACTGCGTTGCCCCCGCGGTCGAGGGGCCGCGGCCGAAGCGCCCGGTGCTCAGCACCGTGATCGTGTTGGTACCCAGCGCATTGATCCGGCTCGCGACCGCATCCGAGGACCCTGTTCCGACCGCGAGCAGGATGATCACCGCCGAGACACCAATCAGCACGCCGAGCACCGTCAGCGCCGAGCGCAGCAGGTTCGCATTGATCCCTTGCCAGGAGTTGCGCAGGGTGTCGCGCAGACTCACGCGGACACCCCCCCGGAGAACGCGCGATCCTCGCCGGTGACCTCGCTGACCAGCGGCGGGGGCGCCTGGACCGGAACATGGCGGCGGTCGTCGATGATGAGACCGTCGCGGAGGCGCACCACGCGCTTGGCGTAGGCCGCGATGTCGTCCTCGTGCGTGATCAAGATGATCGTGCGGCCGGTGCGGTTGAGCTCGCTGAACATCAGCATCACCTCACGGCTGGTCGTCGTGTCGAGATTGCCGGTGGGCTCGTC
>PMKB01000091.1 GCA_003157595.1 Solirubrobacterales bacterium | reverse complement strand
GCCGCTCGCCCGCGCCGCGATCGCCCGCGCCGCCGCTCGCGCATCGCGAGCGGCGCAGCAGGCACCGCCGGCGCGACGGCTCGCCCCCCGGAGATGGCGTTATGTTGCAGCCCGTGGGACTCCCGACGATTCGCGTCCGGGCGCCGGCGGGCGCAGGTCAGGCGCGCGGCTTGGACCCCCGGGGCGCCGTGGCGGCGCTCGCGCGCAACTGGCGGACGCTGCTGTGGGCGACGCCGGCACTCCTGGCGCTCCTCTACGGCATCGTCGTGCTCGCCGAGTTCCGGTCGATCATCGCCCAGATCTACCTCGACAGCGACAGCGCGGTGGCGCCGGTGGTCGGCCACCTCGCGGGCGAGGCGCCGTCCGGCGCGCAGATCGTGCTCGGCAACCACCCGTGGTATGAGGAGTTCCTGTTCCTGCGGCTGACCAGCGGCCTGCCGGGCTACCGCCAGTTGTGGGATGTCGCGCCGATGCTGTGGAGCCTGGGCGGGCTCGCCCTGCTGGGCTGGGCGGCGTGGCGTGCGCTCGGGCGCTTTGCGGCCCTGCTCACCGTCTCCGCGCTGCTGTGCCTCGGCTCGTTCGGGCGCAAGCTGTTTTTCACCTTCGACTGGCACGGCCTCTCGGCCGTGCACACGATCGCGATCGCCGCGGCCCTGGTCTGGATCGTGCCGCGCGCCGCTTCGATGTCCTGGCGGCGGCTCGTCGCGCTGGCGATCGCGCTCGGCCTGATCGGCGTGCTTCCCGCAGCCTCCGACCAGCTGTTTCTCTACTGGGCGCTGATCCCGATGGTCGTGACGGGGCTCGCGATCGCCTGGCGGGGGACCGCTCGCCTCGGCCTGCGGATGGCGACCTTCGCAGTCGTCTCCGCCGCCGTCTCGCTCGCCGGCGGGGCGCTGGTCGCGCATCTGCTGCGCTCGGGCGGCGTCACGAGCTTTCCCTTCGCGTTCACGCTGGTTCCCGTCGGCAGCGTGCTCAACAACATCCTGCTGACGTTCGAGAGCTATATGTACATCGCCGGTGGCTACTTCTTCAGCGGCTCGGCCAGCATCGGCGAGTGGGCCGTGTTCGCCAGCGGCATACTCCTGCTCGCAGCGCTGGTCTTCGTGCTCGCCGAGGTGCGCCGGCGCGTCGTGCGCGCCGGCGCCCGCACGGCCGGCGGCGATCCCACACTCGACGCACGCTTCGCCTACGTCGTCTTCTGGGCCACCTGCCTGATCACGACGACCGCCGTCTACCTGTTGACCAGCGCACCCGAGGACGTCAACGGCGGGCGCTACATAATCGCCGGCTACGTCGCGATCGGGGCGCTCGTGCCGCTGCTCGCCACGCGCGGCCTCGGCTGGCGCCTGGCGACCACCGCCGCCGTCAGCGTGTTCGCGCTGAGCGGCGTCTACCAGACGCTCAACCAGTCCTTTGCCGTCACGCCGCCGACGCCCGGCCCGCTCCAGGCCGGCGAGCTGCTTCGCTTCGCCGAGCGCGAGCACGTGTCGATCGGCTACGCCGGGTACTGGGACGCCGAGGCGTTCACCTGGGAGACCCGCTTCAAGCTTCAGCTGTACCCCGTATACGCATGTGATCCCGCGACGAACGGGATCTGCGGGTTCCCAACCGTCCAAATCTCGACCTGGTACACGGCGCACCCCCACGAGCGCTCGCTGCTGATCGTCGACCCCGCCCAGCAGTCGCCGGCCGTGAGCGGCCTGAACGCGGCCGTCAGCCCGCCCATCGCCACGAAGACGATCGGGTCACTCACCGTCTACGTGTTCCCCTACAACCTCAATACGACGCTGGGAGACTGAGCGGGCGCGCCGGCCCCGTCCGCTGCATCCGGCGCCGGCGAAGCTGCGCATCGGCCCGCCGGAAACTCCCCATGCACGCCCCGGTCGGCGCCCGGGAGGACTGCGGAAAAACCCGGGTACGATCGCTACAGCGGTCACGTACACTCGAAGCGCCCTCCAGAGAGGAGTTCCGGAAAACTCATGTGCCTGGCGATACCGGGACAGGTGGTCGAGTTGATTGATGCCGACAACCAGCTCGCGACGGTCGACGTCGTCGGCGTGCGCCGCAGCGTCAACGTCAGCCTGCTGGCCGACGAGGACGGCGGCGTGGCGCCCGGCGACTGGGTGCTGATTCACGTCGGCTTCGCGCTCTCGCGGGTCGACGAGGACGAGGCTCGGGCGACCCTGCGCCTGCTGGCGGAGATGGGCGAGCACTACGAGCAGGAGCTCGAAGAGCTGAAGGCGAGCGCAATCGAATGAGCGAGGACGCCGCGCTCACGGACTGGGCCCCCGGCGAGCGCCACTGCATCACCTGCGGCGATGCGGCGAGCGTGATGCGGGTGCTCGAGCTCGATCACGACACGGCGCTGTGCGCCGACCTCGACGACGCCGCCGCCGCGCAGCGCGTCGCGATCGATCTGGTCGGAGCGGTCGCCGTCGGGGACGAGCTGCTCGTGCACGCCGGGGTTGCGATCAGAGCGCTCGGAGGGCCGGCGTGAGGTACGTCGACGAGTTCCGCGACGCCCAGCTCGGCCAGGCGCTGGCCGCAGAGATCCTCGCCGCGGCCGACCCGGGACGCCCCCTCAAGCTGATGGAGATCTGCGGCGGCCATACGCACTCGATCTACAAGTACAGCCTCGGCGACCTGCTGCCCGCCAGCGTCGAGCTGGTCCACGGTCCAGGCTGCCCGGTCTGCGTGATCCCGATGGGCCGGGTCGACGACGGGATCGCGCTCGCGCGCACCGACGGCCTCATCTTCACCTGCTTCGGCGACATGCTGCGCGTACCCGGCTCCGAGCAGACGCTGCTGGATGCCAAGGCGCAGGGCGCCGACGTGCGGATGGTGTACTCGCCACTGGACGCGCTGGCGATCGCACGCAATAACCCCGACCGCGAGGTCGTCTTCTTCGCGATCGGCTTCGAGACCACGGCGCCCTCGACGGCGCTCACGCTCAGGCGCGCCAAGGCCGAGGGAATGGCGAACTTCACCTGCATGTGCAACCACGTGACGATCGTGCCGCCGCTGCGCGCACTGCTGGAGTCACCCGACCTGCGCCTGGACGGCTTCGTCGGCCCCGGCCACGTCTGCACGATCGTCGGCACGCGGCTGTTCGAGTTCATTCCGGCCGACTACGGGCGGCCGATCGTGATTTCCGGATTCGAGCCGCTGGACATCCTGCAGTCGATCCTGATGCTCGTGCGTCAGCGCCAAGACGGTCGCTGCGAGGTGGAGAACCAGTACACGCGGGTGGTGCCCAGGGACGGCAACCCGCGCGCGCTGGAGGTCATGGCGGAGGTGTTCGAGCTGCGACCGCACTTCGAGTGGCGCGGCCTGGGCTCCATCCCGCACAGCGCCCTGGGCCTCTCGGAGGCCTACCGCGAGTTCGACGCCGAGCAGCGCTTCGACGTGCCCGGTGTCAGCGTCGCCGACCCCAAGGCGTGCCAGTGCGGCGAGGTCCTGAAGGGCGTGATCAAGCCGTGGGAGTGCAGGGTGTTCGGCACCGCCTGCACGCCGGAGCACGCGATCGGCACCTGCATGGTCTCGCCCGAGGGCGCGTGCGCGGCCTACTACAACTACGGGCGCCTCGCTGCGCCCAAGCAGGCCGTGTGAGCGCCCCGGAGTCGCTCACCGGCGGGCGCGAGCAGCGGATGCTCGCGATCATCGAGACGGCGCGCGCCAAGCCCGCGCGCTTCCGCGACGAGCGGATCACACTCGCCCACGGCGCCGGCGGCAAGGCCACCCAGACGCTGATCGAGGGACTGCTCGTCCCGGCCCTCGGCCGGCCGGGCAGCGCGCTCGCACAGCTCGGCGACTCAGGCGCTGTGCTGGCCGGCGGGGCGCGGCTGGCGATGACCACCGACAGCTTTGTGGTCAAGCCGCTGCGCTTCCCCGGCGGCTCGATCGGCGAGCTGGCGGTCAACGGCACGGTCAACGACCTCGCTGTCTCCGGCGCGCGAGCGCTCGCGCTCACCGTCTCGCTGATCCTCGAGGAGGGCCTCGACACCGAGGTGCTGCGCTCCGAGGTCGCCGCGATCGCGGCCGCCGCGCAGACCGCGGGCGTCGAGATCGTGGCCGGCGACACCAAGGTCGTCGAGCGCGGCGCGGCCGACGGCATGTACATCTGCACGAGCGGGATCGGCGCCATCGACCCGCGCGGCACGCTCTCGAGCGACGCGATCGTCGCGGGGGACCGGGTCCTTCTCTCCGGCCCGATCGCCGAGCACGGCACCGCGGTCATGCTGGCCCGCAACCTGTTCGAGTTGGACGCCTCGATCGAGTCCGACACCTGCTCGCTGTGGCCCGCGGTCGATGCACTGCTGGGCGCAGCCGGCCCGGCGCTGCACTGCATGCGTGACGCGACGCGCGGCGGCGTCGCGTCGGTGCTCAACGAGCTGGCCCGCGCCGCCGGCGTCTCGGTGACGGTGCGTGCGGCGGATGTGCCGGTCGCGCCGAGCGTCGCCGCGGCGGCGGAGCTGCTCGGCATCGACCCGATGTATGTGGCCAACGAGGGCCGGCTCGTCGCGTTCGTGGCCCCCGCCGCGGCCGAGCAGGCGCTTGCCGCGCTGCGCAGCGTCGCGGGCTGCGAGCAGGCGGCGCTGATCGGCTCGGTTGGGCAGGAGCCGCCCGGCATGGTGGCGGTGGAGACCGGCTTCGGCGGCCGGCGGGTGATGGACCAGCTCGTCGGCGACCCGTTGCCGCGGATCTGTTGAGGACGCGATCCGATGCATGAGCTGTCAATCGCCTCGGCGATCGTGGACACCGCGACCAAGCACGCGGACGGACGTCAGGTGAGCGTCGTCAGCGTGCGCGTCGGCGGGCTGCGCCAGGTGACGGCGGATTCGCTGCGCTTCTACTTCGAGATCGTCGCGCGCGACGGCGTCTGCGCGCAAGCCCGGCTCGAGTGCACGCAGGTCGCGCTGCGCCTGCGCTGCCGTGATTGCGGCCAGGAGTGGGAGACCGATCAGCCCGAGTTCCGCTGCTCGCGCTGCGCCCCCGGTAGCGTTGAGGTCCTGACCGGCGAGGAGCTCGAGGTCGACTACATCGAAGTCGAAGAGGAGGCAGCATGCATCGCACCAGGGTGAGGATCGTCGAGGACGCGCTCGACGCCAACAACACGATCGCCCGCGCCAACCGCGAGGACTTCGACCGCGCCGCCGTACGCGTGGTGAACCTGATGAGCGCGCCGGGCGCGGGTAAGACGACGCTGCTCGAAGCGGCGCTTAGCGATCTGGGCGCGATTCGCCCCGGCGTGCTGGAGGGCGATGTCCAGGGCAGCCTCGACGCCGACCGGATCGCCCACCTGCACATCCCCGTCGTGCAGCTCAACACCGGCTCGGGCTTCGGCGGCGAGTGCCATCTCGACGCCAACATGGTCCGCTCGGCGCTGCCGGCGCTGGCGCTGCACGAACTCGACCTGCTGATCGTCGAGAACGTCGGCAACCTCGTCTGCCCGGCGGAGTTCCGGATCGGCGAGGACGTGCGCGTGATGATCTCCTCGGTCACCGAAGGCGAGGACAAGCCACTCAAGTACCCGCTGATGTTCCGCGCCTGCGAGCTGGTCGTGATCAACAAGATCGACCTGCTGCCGCATCTCGACTTCGACCTCGAGCTGTTCCTGCACCACCTCGACGGCGTGCACCCCGGCGTGCCGAGGATGCTCCTCAGCGCCAAGACCGGCGAGGGCGTCGAGGAGTTCCGCGCCTGGCTGCGCGAGGTTGCCACGCGCGTAACGGTGCCGGTGTGAGCCGCGCGCGTTGACGGCGGCCCGGTGACCGGGCGCGGACGCCGGCGCGTGCGCGCGCGCGTCGAGGGGACCGTCCAGGGCGTCGGCTTCCGTCCCCACGCCCACCGGCTCGCGAACGAGCTGGGCTGCAGCGGCTGGGTGCTCAACGACGAGCGCGGAGTGCTGCTGGAGGTCGAGGGCGACGAGCGATCGGTCGGCGCGTTCCTCGCGCGGCTGGCCTCCGAGGCGCCGCCGCTCGCCAAGATCGAGCGTGTCTGGCCGCAGGAGCTCGAGCCCAACGGCGTGGCGGGCTTTGCGATCCTCGCATCGCGGGGCGCGGGCGAGTCGCGCGCGCCGGTCTCGCCGGACACGGCGAGTTGTGAAGCCTGCCTGGGCGAGCTGCTGGATCCGGGCGATCGCCGCCACCGCTACCCGTTCATCAACTGCACCGACTGCGGACCGCGCTTCACGATCATCCTTGCCGTTCCCTACGACCGCCGCCAGACCACGATGGCGCACTTTGCGATGTGCGAGCTCTGCGCCGCCGAGTACGCGGACCCGGCCGATCGGCGCTTCCACGCGCAGCCGAACGCCTGCCCGGCCTGCGGTCCGCGGGCTCGCCTGACCGACCCGCAGGGCCGCGAGCTCCAAACCGACGCGGGGCTCGACGCCATCGGCGCCGCGGCGCGGGCCCTGTCGCAGGGCGCGGTCGTCGCGGTCAAGGGGCTCGGCGGCTACCACCTCGCCTGCCGCGCCGACGACGAGGCCGCGGTCGCCAGGCTGCGCGCGCGCAAGCACCGCGAGGACAAGCCGTTCGCGCTGATGGCGCCGGATCTCGACGGCGCGCAGGCGCTGGTCGTGCTGAGCGAGCGCGACGCGGTCCTGCTGTGCTCGCGGGCCCGCCCGATCGTGCTCGCCCCGCGGCGGCCCGCCGCTGCGCTTGCGTCCTCGCTCGCCCCCGGCTCGGCCGATCTCGGCGTGATGCTTCCCTACTCGCCGCTCCACCACCTGCTCGCGCGCGACTTCGCCGCCGCTACCGGCGAACGTGCGGCCGCGCTGGTGATGACCAGCGGCAACGTCTCGGACGAGCCGATCGCCTACGAGGACGACGACGCGCTGGCGCGGCTGCGCTCGATCGCCGACGTGTTCCTCGTCCACGACCGCCCGATCCACATGCGCACCGACGACTCGGTTGCACGCACGACCGTGGCGGGCGGCAACGACGGGGTGTTGATGCTTCGGCGCTCGCGCGGCTACGTGCCGGACGCCATCCCGCTGGCGCTCGCGACCGACCGCCACGTGCTCGGCTGCGGTGCGCAGCTGAAGAGCACCTTCTGCGTCGCGAAGGGCACTCGAGCCTGGGTCAGCCATCACATCGGCGATCTCGAAAACGAGCAGACGTGGCGCTCGTTCGGCGAGGGCATCGCGCATTTCGAGCGCCTGTTCGACGTGGCGCCCCAGATCGTCGCGCACGACCTCCATCCGGACTACCTCTCGACGCGCTACGCGCAGGAACGCGGCGGCGTCGAGCTGGTCGCCGTGCAGCATCACCACGCGCATCTCGCCGCCTGCGCCGCCGAGCATGGCGTGCTCGAGCCGGTGGTCGGCGCGATCCTCGACGGCGCCGGCCTGGGCTCCGACGGCACGATCTGGGGCGGCGAGATCCTCGTCGGCGACCTCGCCGGCTTCGAGCGCGCCGCGCACCTGTGGCCGGTGGCGCTCCCGGGCGGCGACGCCGCCGCCCGCGAGCCCTGGCGGATGGCCTGCGCCTGGCTGCTCGCCTGCGACGAGTCGGCGCCCGAGCGCGTCCCGCTGCCCGCGGTGTTTTCGGGCGAGGTCACGCCCGAGCGCTGGGAGCAGGTCGCGCGGCTCGTTCGCTCGGGCTTTCGGGCGCCTGTCACGACCAGCGCCGGGCGCCTGTTCGACGCTGTCGCGGCGCTCTGCGGGCTGCGCGCCCACGCGAGCTACGAAGGCCAGGCCGCCGCGCTGCTCGAGTCAAGCTGCGATCCCCACGAGCAGCGCGCCTATGCGATGGCGATGCTCGACGGACCGTCGCCGCAGGCGCCCGCCGTGCTCGACGCGCGCGAGCTGGTGCGCGCCGTGCACGCCGAGCTGGCCGCGGGCGTCAGTCCGGGCGTCGTCGCGGCGCGCTTTCACAACGGTCTGGCCGACGGGCTCGCGCAGGCCTGCGCGATGGTCGCCGGAGCGCGCGGCCTCGGCACGGTTGTGCTCTCCGGCGGCGTCTTCCAGAACCGCCGCCTGCTGGCGCGAACCGCCGGCTCGCTCGAACGCAGCGGACTGCGCGTGCTGATCCCGCGCCTGCTGCCCCCCAACGACGGCGGCATCTCCTATGGACAGGTCGCGGTGGCGGCAGCTCGAAGCCGGGCCTGACGCGCGCGCGCTGACGGTCGGAGCGCGGCAGCGCTCCGTATGAGAAAGAAACTAGCCCGATGCCTCGGTGTCGCTGAGCTGGGAGCCGAAGCGTTCCTCGATCCGCCCGAAGCGCCAGACCGCCAGTGCGATCAGCCACGTCGCGACGAACATGCCGGCGATGATGAAGCCGAGCGTGTTGATGTCGATGTTCTCGAAGGCGCTCCAGAACGGGCCCTGCGCGCCCAGGTGCGAGGCGGCGATGCCGCCCAGCTCGATCGTGCCGATCACGAGCGCGACGGCGACCGAGAGGCCGGTGATCGTGATGTTGTAGAAGACCTTGCGCACCGGCTTGGAGAACGCCCAGCCGTAGGCGAAATTCATGAACGAGCCGTCGATCGTGTCGAGCAGGCTCATGCCGGCGGCGAACAGGATCGGCAGACAGAGGATCGCGTAGAACGGCAGTCCCGCCCCCGCGGCGCCGGCGGCGAGGAACAGCAGCGCAACCTCGGTCGCGGTATCGAAGCCCAAGCCGAACAGCACGCCGACCGGGTACATCTGCCACGGCCTGGTGATCGTCTTGGTGAAGCGCCCGAAGAAGCGGCTCATCAACCCGCGGGCGTTCAGCTGCGCTTCGAGCTGCTGCTCGTCGTAGCTGCCACCGCGCATCTCGCGGAACACCCGCAGGATGCCGAGCAGGATGACGACGTTGAGCGCCGCGATGACGTAGAGGAAGGTGCCCGAGACGCCGGTTCCCACCCAGCCGGCGACGCTGTGAAGCGGCGAATCGTGGCTGATCACCGGGCCGGCGAGCGCCCTGGCGCCGGCCGCGAACAGGAACGCCAGCACGAACACGACGCTCGAGTGCCCGAGCGAGAACCAGAAGCCGACGCTCATCGGCCGCTTGCCCTCGGACATCAGCTTGCGCGTGGTGTTGTCGATCGCGGCGATG
>PMKB01000054.1 GCA_003157595.1 Solirubrobacterales bacterium | reverse complement strand
GACGAAGAGGACGAGCGCTCGTCCCGGTCCGGGCGGAGCGCGTCAGCTCTGCAGGGCGAGCGGCGGCGGGCGGGTTGCCAACGCGCCCGCCAGCAGCCCACTGCCCCGTGGCACAAGCGCCCCCGGCGCCCGGGTCGCGGCGATCGCCCGCGCCGGTGCGCGGCGTGGCCGGCGCCGGCGCCGCGCGACGAGTGCGTTGAGCTGGCGCTCCCCGGGGAAACGGCGAGCGAGGAGCACCACAGCGAACGCCAGCGTCGGCGCCATGAACAGCAGGCCGTTCACCAAGCCTCCCGCGGCGGCGTGGGGCCACGCCGCCGTCGCACGACGATCATCAGAGCCGCTCCTCCCATCACGACCACGATGAACGCGATGATCGCACCAATCGGGAAGGAGAACGACTTTTCCGCGTTCCAGTACAGCTTCCCGTAGAGGTAGCCTCTGGTCGAGCCGACCTGAATCGGGACATACCAGGCGAAGATCAACGTCCGGCGATGGACATCCGTGACTCGCGCAGGGGTCAGCGGGCTTGTGAAATGGATCCTGTGGTCGTGCCAGAGGAATTCGCTCGTCTTCGCCAGCGTCACCCAGTCGAGCGGATAGCCGCTCGCCGTCGCGCTCGCCGGCAGGTTGGCGTAGTCCGCGAAGAAGCTGTCGTTGAGGTAGTAGGCCTGCGAGTTCTCGTTGACCTGCACCGCGCCGTCGGGGAGGATCCGCGCGTATGGCCCGCCGTCGTAGGCGACATTCGCGGACGACCGCGAGTAGCCGAACACCGTGACGCTCTCACGGCTGTGATTGATCAGCTCGATCTCGTCGTTGCGGTCGATAACGGCCCACTTCACGCCCCCCACGACCGGCTGGACCCGCTTGAGCACCGAGCTGTAATGCGTGTTGGTGATGTCCGGCGTCTGGGACACCGTGGCGTAGGCGATCGGCACGAACGCGAACAACGCCAGCGCAACCACGAACAGCAGGCGGCGAGCCATTGCGCGCTGATGTTATTGGCGGGCGCTGACTCGGGCGCCAACCCCGCGTGCAGACGGTGTGTGGACAACGTCCGCTCACCCCCCGTAACATCCACGGCGGTGAGCCGGGAAGCCTGGTCGGCACGATTGTCGCTGCCATGAAACGCCACTCCCTCCACTCATGCGCCCACTGAGCTCGCGGGTACCCGCCTGGCGGCGGGAGTCGCTGCGCACCAACCTCTGGCTCGTTCCCTCGCTGGAGGTGCTGCTCGCGGTGCTGATCTTCGCCGGCACCTATGCGCTCGATCGCGCGGCCCACAGCGGCGATTTCACGCTGCCCTCGTGGGTGATCCAACCGGGTGCCGACGGAGCCCGTCAGATCCTGACGACGATGGCGGCGGCCGTGATCACGGTCGTCGGCGTCGTGTTCTCGATCACGATCGTCGCCCTCACGCTGGCCTCGACGCAGTTCGGCCCGCGCATGCTGCGCAACTTCATCCGCGACCGCGGCACGCAGCACACACTCGGCGCGTTTGTCGCCACGTTCGTTTACTCGGTGCTGGCGCTGGTGGCGATCGGCAACGGCACGCAAGGCCCGTTCGTGCCGAACATCTCGATCACCGTCGCACTGCTTGCGCTCGTGCTCGACATGGGCGTGCTGATCTACTTCATCAACCACATCACCAGCTCGATCCAGCTGCCGCAGGTGATCGCGAGCATCGCCAGCGATCTGGCGACCGCGATCGCAGCCGAGGGCTGGCGCGGCGAATCCGACAGCGTGCCGCCGCACGGCCTCTCGCTCACCGAGATCGAGCGCAACATGGCCGACTCAAGCGACGTGGTGCGGACCGCGCACAGCGGCTATCTGCAGTTCGTGCACTACGACACGCTCGTGCGGATCGCCAGCCGCTCTAACGCCGTCATCCGGCTGCACTACCGTCCCGGCCAGTTCCTGGTCCAGGGACATCCGTTGGCAACGGTCTGGCCGCCGGAGGCCGCCGAGGCCGTCACGCGCAGCCTCGAGCGGGCACACCTCACCGGCCCCTACCGCACGCTCGCGCAGGATCTGAGCTTCGCCGTCGACCAGCTGGTGGAGATCGCCATCCGCGCCCTCTCGGCCGCGGTCAACGACACCTTCACGGCGCTCACCTGCATCGACTGGCTCGGCGAGAGCCTGTGCAAGATCGCGGCGGAGTGGTCGCCCACCCAGATCCACCGCGACGAGAGCGGCCAGATCCGCCTCATCTCGGCGGCGGTGGGCTACCAGCGGATCGTCGAGCGTGCCTACGAGAAGATCCGCCAGGCCAGTCCCGCCATGCCGGCCGTGATGATCCGCCAGCTCGACGCTCTGGAGAAGGTCATGGAGTACACGACGACCAGCGCCCAGCGTGACGTGCTGATCGAGCAGGCCCGCCGCGTGCAGACCGGCAACCTCGAGACCGTGCCTGAGGCCGCCGACCGCGCCGACGTGACCCGCGCCTACGATGCGGTGCTGGCAGCGCGCGTGGCCGTGGAGCGACCCCGGGGGAGCTGACGCGCGCGCTCAGCGGATCCAGGGGCGAGCGCTCGCCATCCACGCGGCGCCACCGACGAGCAGCACGGCGCAGAGCACCCAGCCGAGCGGGGCCGTCCCGAGCCCGACGTACTTGAGGCCCGAGGCGAAGATGACGAAGGTGATCGCCGGTCGCACATAACGGTCCGGCACGCTCGAGGAGATCATCGACCCGACGAGCACGGCCGGGACGCTGCCGATGATCAGCGACAGCGTCACACCGAACTCGACGTGCCCGAACGCCAGGGCGCCGAGCGCCGCTGCGAGGGTCAGCGGTACGGCCTGCGTGAGGTCTGTTCCGACGAGCTGCTTGGCGCCGAGCATCGGATACACGAACAACAGCAGCACGATCATCAGCGAGCCTGAGCCGACCGAGGTCATGCCGACGACGACCCCGCCGAGCATGCCGATCAGGACCGTCTGCAGCGGTTTGGCCCTGACCTGCGCGACCGAGCCCATCCGCATCTGGCCGGACCGGCGGTCCAGCGCGTAGCGCAGCACCATCGCCGAAGCGCCGACGAGCAGCGCCACGCCGAGCGCGACCTCGATGTTCTGCTGGGCCGAGCTGGAGTTGCCCATCAGGTGCAGCAGGTAGGAGCCCAGGAACGCCATCGGCACCGAGCCCAGCACCATCCAGCCCACGAGACCGCGGTTGACGGTCCCTCGGCGCAGATGGACGCCGGCCCCGATCGGGCGCATCACGACGGCCGCGACGAGGTCGCTCGAGATCGCGGCCGACGGCGTGACACCGAACAGCAGGATCAGCATCGGCGTCATCAGGGCGCCGCCGCCGGCGCCCGTCATCCCGACGAGCAACCCGACCACGGCGCTGCCGAGAACTATGTACGGATCTACGTGCATCGTTGACTCCCGCGAGCTGAGCGGACCCCGTGGCGGACGGCGCATCGTAGACGACCCCACCGCCACGACCGCCACCCGTGCACCCGCCGCTCGCCGCCCCGGCGAGCCGCTGCGACTTGTGCGTAAGCTGCAACGGGTGTCGAGCTCCGCGACGCCATACAGCGAACTGGGCGCCGCCGACATCGTTGCGTTGATCCGCGCGCGCGAGCTGAGCTGTGTCGATGTCGTCGCGGCGGCCAACATCGCGATCCGGAAGCTCGACGGCCCGATTCACGCGTTCGCGAGCGAAACGGGTGACCCGGCCGTCGAGCGCGCGCATGAGCTCGATCGCCTGCCGCCGCAGAGCGCGGCCCACCTTCCCCTGATCGGGGTGCCGGTGGCGATCAAGGACGTTTTCGACACTGCCGAGCTGCCAACCGAGTATGGCTCGCCGATCTACCGGGGCCACCGCCCGCGATCAGATGCCGCGCTCGTCAGCCTGCTCCGCGCAGCGGGCGCACTGATCATCGGCAAGACCAAGACCAGTGAATTTGCGTGGATGCATCCCAGCGATACGCGCAACCCCCTCGATCTGGAACGCACGCCGGGCGGCTCCTCGAGCGGCTCTGCGGCCGCGGTCGCCGCCCGGATCGTGCCGCTCGCCACCGGCACGCAGACCGCCGGCTCGATCGTGCGCCCAGCCTCCTACTGCGGCGTGCTCGGCTTCAAGCCCACTTTCGGTGTGCTGCCGCTGGCGGGGGTGTTGCCCACGTCGGCGTCGCTCGACACAGCCGGGCTGTTTGCGCGCAACGTCGGCGATCTCGAGCTCGCGCTCACCGCGGCCTCCGCGGCGCCGGCCGGCATGGCCGCCGCGCGGGCAAGCCGCTCGCTCGACGGTGCTGGTGGGCCGCGCGCCGCCGAGCCGCTCACCGCCCCGCGAATCGGCTTCGTGCGGATCGCCTGGGACCTGCTCGAGGCCGCGGCGCGCAACGCGATCGACGACTACCTCGGTGCAGTGGCGGCGGCGGGCGCCGTGATTGAAGAGACGGAGCTCCCGATTGCCTTCGAGCGCCTCGCGGAGGCGCAGGCGACGATCCAGCGGGCCGAGACGGCCTGGGCGCTCGGCCGCGAGGCGGACTGGCACGGCGAGCGTGTGAGCGCGGAGTTGCGCGCCTACATCGCCGAGGGCCGGGCCGTCACCCGCGAGGACTACCTGGCCGCTCGGCGGCTCGCCGACGAGCAGCGCTGGCGCTGGCAGGAGCGACTCGGTGCCTTCGATGCTGCACTCGCGCCGAGCACGCTCGGCGTGCCACCGCTGCTGGAGCTGGGCTCGACCGGTGACTCGCTGCTGTGCCGGCCGTTCACGCTGCTCGGCGGACCGGCGCTCGCGCTGCCCGGGGCCTGGACGCCGGCCGGACTGCCGATCGGCCTGCAGCTGGTGGGAGCGGCGCACGACGACCGGGCGCTGCTGGGCGTGGCGCGCTGGCTGCTCGCGCGCGTCGGCGAGCGCGCGCCGCAAAGGTGACCGTAGGCGCGTCGCGGTCGGCGCTCGAGCCGATCGGACGTCAATCGGCGTCGCTCATGGCGCTGTGATGCGAGTACAGTCGCGCCATGACCGAATACTCGAATCCTGAGCAGGACGCCGAAACCGCACGGCGCCATTGCGAGGAGCGCCGTGCCGTCGAGGAGGCCGGCGGGGGCGAGTCCGAAGGCTTCGAGCTCGCCGAGCACGACCTGATCGAGCACGCCTCACACGGCGACGAGCACACGACGACGAAGATCCTGCGCGACGCCGAGCCCGGCGAGGAAGCCACCGACTCCGTCTACGGCGAAGCCGACGAGGAGACCGTCAGCGACTGACCGTCCCGGCGAGCCAGCGATGCGCCGCCATGAGGTGGGCGGGGTCGATCTGGTGGCCGAGGTCGGACTCGTGGTAGGAGACCTCGAGGCCGCCCACGCTCAGCAGGTCGCGCGCGCTGCGGCCGAACTCGACTTCGATCACCGGGTCGCGGCGACCGTGGGCGATGAACGTGCGCAGTCCCGCGCGAGTCGCCAGATCCGGCTGCCAATCGTCGAGCACCGGGACGAAGCCCGAAAAGGCGAGGATTCCCGCTGGAACCGGCCGGCCGAGCCCCAGGCCGAGCGCGTAGCTCATCACCGATCCCATCGAGAAGCCGCCGAGGACGGTGCGCTCGGGCGCGATCGACGTGCGCTCCCACAGCTCGTCGTGGAAACCGGCGAGCGCGCCGCATGCGGCGTGGAAGCTGTCGGGGTCGGGGTGCCCGACCCGCGGCACGAGATACCAGTGGCGGCCCGGGAAGCCCGGCAGCAACAGCGGAGCTGCAGGGGTGACGACGTGCAGTCGTCGCTGCGGATCAAGCGCGTCGCCGAGCGGCAGTAGATCGAACTCATCAGCCCCGCGGCCGTGGTGGAGCACGAGTAGTCCATCGGGCTCGCCGTCAGCGGGCCGCTCGCGGAAACCCAGCTGCGTCACTGCGCCCACGGCTCTGTGTGCGAGGGCATACGCCGCCAAGGTAGCGGATACGCGTGAGCGCACACGCGACGCACAACGCGTCGCCCGCCGCAATCGGGCAGGCTGTGGCGCCGAGATGCCGGCCCCGTCGGGGAAACAGATCGAGCTGCGCCACGAAGACCAACGAGCTGTCGTCGTCGAGGTCGGTGGGGGGTTGCGCGCGTACTCTGCAGGCGGCATCGATGTCATCGACGGGTACGCGGAGCACGAGCCCTGCTCCGATGCGCGCGGCCAGGCGCTGATTCCCTGGCCCAACCGGCTGCGCGATCGTCGCTACGAGTTCGCCGGCGAAGCGCATCAACTGCCGCTGACCGAGCCCGAGACCGCCAACGCGATCCACGGCCTGGTCCGCTGCGCCAACTGGGTGGCGGCCGAGCGCACGGATGGCGGCGCAACGATGGAGTACCTGCTGCATCGCCAGCCCGGCTATCCCTTCGCGCTCGCGCTGCGGATCGACTACACCCTGTCGGGCGACGGCCTGACGGTCCGCACGAGCGCCGCAAACGTCGGCGAGCACGCCTGCCCCTACGCCGCCGGAGCGCACCCGTACCTCACGGCCGGCGCACCCACGATCGATGAGTGCGAGCTGCGCAGTCCCGGCGCGACCTGGATGCCAACCGACGAGCGCGCCATCCCGATCGGCTCCGAGCCCGTCGATGGAACCCCGTTGGACTTTCGCTTTGCCCGCACGATCGGATCGACCGAGCTGAACACTGCCTTCGGCGAGCTCCAGCGCGATCGTGACGGCCTCGCGCGCGTGGAGCTGGCGGCTCCGGGCGGCCGGCGCGTCGCACTGTGGCTCGACGGGAGCCATTCCTACCTGATGCTGTATACGGGCGACACTCTGAGCGAGCCGGCGCGGCGCCGTCGCAGCCTCGGGGTCGAGCCGATGACCTGCGCGCCGAACGCCTTCCAGACCGGCGAGGGACTGTTGACGCTGCAGCCGGGCGAGACGTTCACCAGCGTCTGGGGGATCGAACCTGGTGCGCGATAGGCCTCGCCGATCACCCGCCGCCCGCGAGCCAGCGAGCGGTCCGGCGCGGTTTCGGGCCCATGGGACAAAAAGACGAATGTGCTAGACGCCTGGTTGTTAATGGTCGCGTAGAGCGAAAGTTTGCCGATGCGGGAACACGCGCACCCTTCACGGGACACGCGTAAACCGCATTCCGTGGCGTCGAGGCGGCGCCACACCAACTGCCGCGAAGGGAACAACCATGCTGCGAAGAGGATTTGCGATCGGAATTGTGGCTCTCGCGTGCGCCCTACCAGCGTCCGCGAGCGCGGCAACCAAGACCAGCCACCAAGCCATCGTCGGCGCGACACCGGCGCCGGTAGTCGTTCCCGTTGCGCTGAAGGCGCATCCCCGGCTGAAGGCGCACAGGCTCGTGAGCCTCGAGCTGAGGCAGCTTCCGAGGCTGAAGTGACCCGCAGGCTCGTGGGACCTCGGTTCCATGAGCGACTCGGGCGAGCAGCGCTTGCAAGCGCGGCGCGACAGCCCGGCCGTCCGGCCGGGCTGTTCGCGCGCCTGCCCGCTCGCCTGCATGCACCTGCCGGATGACGAGCGGGCAATAGTTGCGATCATGGGCATGTGCCCGTCGGTCAAGAGCTAACGGTCAGGGAATATGAGAAGGAGCTCCTGCGCCTGCAGACCGAGCTCGTGTACATGCAGGAGTGGATCGTCGCCAACCGCAAGCGACTGGTCGTCCTCTTCGAAGGTCGCGATACCGCCGGCAAGGACGGGGCGATCAAGCGCATCACCGCGTTTCTGAACCCGCGGACCTGTCGGGTCGTCGCGGTCCCCACGCCCTCCGAGCGCGAGCAAAGCCAGTGGTACTTTCAGCGCTACGTCGCGCATCTGCCGGCCGCCGGGGAGATCGTCCTGTTCGATCGCAGCTGGTACAACCGCGCGGGCGTCGAGCGGGTGATGGGGTTCTGCACGGAGGCCGAGTACGAGGAGTTTCTGCGCTTCTGCCCCGCCTTCGAGCAGGCGCTGCACAACGACGGCATCATGCTCGTGAAGTACTGGCTGTCGGTCAGCGACGAGGAGCAGGAGCGCCGCTTCAAGAAGCGGCTGTCAGATCCCCGCAAGCGCTGGAAGTTCAGCACGATCGATCTGCAGGGCCGCGCGCGCTGGGTGGATTACGCCGAGGCCAAGGACCGGATGTTCACCCACACCGACACCGACCGCAGCCCCTGGCACGTGGTGGAAGCCGACGACAAGCGCTCGGCGCGGCTGAACCTGATCAGCCATCTGCTTTCGCTCGTGCCCTACGAGCACCTCGACGTTCTGGGGCCGGTGAAGCTTCCGGCCCGCCAGCGGCGCAAGTATCAGCGGCCACTGAAGTCGACCCAGCGCGAGATTCCGACGCGGTATGTCGTGCGGGCGCGGTGAGGCGATCCTCGCACCGCCCGCGCCCGCGCCGCCGCGGCGTCGCTCGCCTGGTCTTCTCGCAAACCCGGGGCCTCCCGCCGCCGGGGTTCAGGTCGCGTCTGCCTGGCCACCGACGCTCGTGAGGCCCGGCTGGCCGCGCGTGCCGGCGGACGTCGTGTCGCTCGCTTGGCTGTTTCGGGGGACACCGACGGCGGCCACGATGCCGGCCAGCAGGAAGGCCGTGGCGAGCGCGAAGGATTCGGTGAAGCCGGTCACGGTCGGCAGCCCGTGAGCCGTGTGGCCGGCGATGAACGTCGCGGCGATCTGAGCGCCGAGTGCGCCGCCGAGCGTTCGCATGACGGTGTTCATGCCCGACGCGATGCCGGTCTGATGTGGGGGCACCGCCCCGACGATCAGGTTGCCCAGCGCAGCGAAGGCCAGACCGATGCCGATCCCCATCAGCCCTGAGCTGACCAATAGATAGATCGGGTGCGAGTGCGCCACGACGAGAATCACGAACGCAAACGCGGTGATCGCGGTGCCGACGATCAGGGCCAGGCGCGACCCGTAGCGCGCGGCCGTGGGTCCAGCCATCAGGCTCATCAGCATCATCGTGCTGGCCATCGGTAAGAGGAACAGGCCCGACACGACGATCGAGGAGCCGAAGCCGAAGCCGGTGCTCTTGGGCAGCTGCGCGAACTGCGGAATGATGACGAACGCGGAGTACATCCCGGCGCCGATCAGGAACGCGGCGGTGTTCGTCGTCCAGACCCCGCGGACGCGCATCATCTTCATGTCGACAAGCGGGTTGGAGCTGCGCGCTTCAAGTGCGATCCACAATCCGCACACGAGCAGCCCGCCGCCAAGCAGGCCGAGCGTCTTCACCGATCCCCACCCCCACGTCGACGTCTCGCTGACCGCGAGCAGCGCAGCGGAGATGCCGACGCTCATCAGGAACGCGGCGCGCCAGTTCACCCGCCCCGGGACGCGAATCGGGGATTCGGGGACGAAGCGCCACGTGAAGACCGCCGCCACGACGATCACGACCAGCGGGATCCAGAACAGCCAGTGCCAGCTGAGATGCTCGACGACCACGCCGCCGCCCACGATGCCCGCGCCACCCCCGACACCGAGGATCGCCGAGAGCAGCCCGATGCTGCCGGCGACCTTCTCGCGCGGAAACTCGTCGCGAACGATGCCGAAGGCGAGCGGGAAGATGCCGCCGGCGGCGCCCTGGAGCGCTCGGCCGACGACCACGAGAACGAGCGAGCCCGCGATCGCCGAGAGCAGCGTGCCGAGCGCCAGGATCACCAGCGTCCACAGCAGCACCCGTTCCTTGCCGTACATGTCGCCGAGGCGGCCGAGGATCGAAGTCCCGACCGACGCAGCCAGGAGGTACGCCGTCAGGATCCAGGTCACACCGGTCTCGGAGGTGTGCAGGTCGTGCTGGAATGTCGGCAGCGCCGGGATCACCGCGCCGCTGAGCACGGCGTACGCGAGCGAGCCCAGCGCCAGGACCGCGAGCGTGACGTTCGGGGAGACTCTCTCGGGCTTTGCGGTCATGTAAGCGGGGACGCGCGGGCCGAAATCACCGGCGAGGGATTTCTCTCTACACCGGCGCCGGTGGCGCCGGATCGGATCTTACACGTACAATGCTGTCCACTTATGTGCACTGACAAAGCAGCCGCGGCGCGGAGCCCGGCGCCGATGATGGTTGCGGCGGCGCGCCGATGAGCGTGTTTCACCGCATCCTCGTCGCCTACGACGGCTCCGAGGACAGCAAGGTCGCGCTCGATCTGGCGGTCTCACTCGCCCGCGATCAGCGCGCCCAGCTGACGCTGCTCAGCGTCGTCCCGGATGTCCCTGTTGCCGTCACCAGCGTCGCCGCCGGCGCCTACGACCTGAAGAGCGTCTACGTCGAGATACAGCAGAGCGCGCAGGCGACGGTGCCGGACGATGTTTCGGTCACGGCGATTCTGCGCCACGGAAACCCCGCGCACTGCATCGCCGAGGCGGCCGCCGACCACGACCTTGTCGTGATGGGCACACACGGACGCGGCCGCATCGGCGAGGCGCTCGCCGGCAGCGTCTCGCGGGCAGTTGTGCACTCGCTGCGCGGCGCTGTGCTGATCACGCGTGCGCCCGCGACGGTCGCCGACGCCCGCAGCGCGAAACCCGCGTGAACGCGCGGGTTCTCACCGCCGCCACCGGAACCCCTGCGGACGCGACCGCCACTCCGACCCCGCTGCGCAAGGACGCGGCGCGAAACCGGGCGGCGATCCTGACCGCCGCCCGCGAGCTGTTCGGCGGCGGCCGCGATGTCCCGATGTATGAGATCGGCCGTCGAGCCGGCGTCGGGCAGGCGACGCTCTACCGCCACTTTTCCGACCGGGCAGCGATCGTCGCGGCGATCACCCGCGAGCACGTCGAACGCATCGAAGCGAACGCCGCAGGCAACGAGGGCGGCGATCAGGCCGTCGTCATCGTGCTGCAGGCGGGCGCCGAGATGCTCGTCTGCATCCACGACCTGCTCGGCATCCTGCGCGAGGACGCGACACTCGCCCCGATTCTCGACGAGCTGCGACAGCGCATGCTCATCGTGCTCGAGGCGACGCTCAATCGTTGTCGCGGCAGCGATCTGCTGCGTGACGACGTCGACGCGAACGATCTGATGCTTGTGCTGAAAATGGTCAACGGCGCCCTCGTCGGCGTGTCCACGGCGCCAGAACGCACGGCGGCGGCGGGACGCGCGCTCGACATCGCCACCAACGGGCTACGCAAGCAGCCGGCGGCGCTCCGACCGCCGCGCCCACCCCGCCGGCTGACTGAAGCGAAGCGACGATGAAGATCGCGCGGCGGCCGGTTGTTTGCGGCTGTCGCGGCGAGTTTGAGTTGTGACGGGCCAGCGAAATCGACCGCTGAACGGCGCGCGAGCGACCTCGCGCTCGGTACTTCATTAGGGTGAGCGACGGGATTCGAACCCGCGACCGCCGAGACCAC
>PMKB01000103.1 GCA_003157595.1 Solirubrobacterales bacterium | reverse complement strand
CACCTCGCGGCGCTGGGAGATCGCGATCACCAGCGCAGCGGTCTGCTTGGCGACGCGCTCAGCCGTGCGATGGCGCGTGCCGGTCTCGACCGAGAGGATCGTCGGGTCGGGCATCAGCTGCACGTTGGCCATCGGGATCTTCGTCGCGTTGGCGTTCAGCGTGATCGCCCCGTCCATCTTCGCGAGCTGGTAGAGCAGCGCCGGCGAGTAGTCGATATCGACCTTGATCCCGCCGGAGTAGAGGAACGCCAGCTCCTCGGGCTCGCCGATCACGAGCAGGCCGCCGGTGCGCGCGTCGAGGATGTTGTCCATCCCCTCCCGCAGCGCGGTCCCGGGCGCGACCATCTCGAGCGCGCGAACCAGCTTTGGCTCCTGTCGCGACTCGATGTCGTGTACCTCGTCAGATCGAGTCGCTGCCATGCTTCCAGCATTCTAGCGCGATTCGCCGGAAAAGACCCTCTGTTGGTGGGGTTTTTCACTCGCGCCGGGGTCCGGCGCGGTAGGGGTCAGCGCTCGAGGGGCTCGCGCACGAGCAGCTCGAGGCGGTTGCCGAACGGGTCCTCGACGTAGAACCGCCGGACGCCGGGCAGATCGCCGTCCCAGCCCACCTCGTGGCCGTGACGCTCAAGATGCGCTGCCAGCTGCTCGAGCGCGGCCGGCGAGCGCAGCGCCAGCGCGGGATGAGCCTTGCGGGCGGCGACGAAGCCGGGGTCGACGCCGATGTGCAGTTGCCGGCCGTCGTCGAGCGCGAACCACACGCCCCCACGGGCGGCCAGCACGGACGGCTTGGGCAACTCGGCGAGCTCGAGCAGCTCGCCGTAGAACGCGCGCGCCCGCTCCTCGCAACCGGCGGGCGCGCCGACCTGCACGTGGTCGAGGCCCGCGATCACCGCCTCAGCGAGCCGCTCGGCGATAGGGGAGCGCCACAGCCATCACGCGGCAGCTACGGCAGCCACTCGCGGCGCCGTCGCGAACGCGACGTCGAGCGCGGCGCGCAGTGTCGCCACCTCGGTGGCCTCCGTCCCCCGCGGGGCGAGCACCGGGTCCAGGCCGAACCTGCGCGCCTCGGCGATCCGCCGCTCGGGGTGCGCGACCCAGCGCAGCTCGCCGGTGAGGCCAAGCTCGCCGAAGGCCGCGATCGGCGTCGAAGCACCCGGCGGACCGAGCGTGACGCCGCGGGACGCGCTCGCCACCGCGAGCGCCACGGCCAGATCGGCGCCCGGCTCATCGACGCGAACGCCACCGACGACGTTGACGAACACGTCCGATCCGCCGAGCGCCACGCCGCCGTGGCGTGCCAGCACGGCCAGCACCAGCGCCAGGCGGTTGCGGTCCAGGCCATTGACCACGCGGCGCGGCGGGACGAGGTCCGAGGGCGACACCAGCGCCTGCACCTCCACCAGCAGCGGACGGCTGCCTTCCATCGCGGCGAGCACGACGCTGCCGGGCGCACGCGTCGCGCCCTTGACGAAGCGTGCTGAGGCGTCCAGCACCTCGACGAGGCCGCCCTGGCGCATCTCGAACACGCCCGCCTCGTTGGTGGAGCCGAAGCGGTTCTTGATCGCCCGCAGCGTGCGGTAGCTGCGTTCGCGCTCACCTTCGAATGCGAGCACGCAGTCGACGAGGTGCTCCAGCACGCGCGGCCCTGCCAGCGCCCCATCCTTGGTGACGTGCCCGACCAGCAGCACGGCGATACTGCGGCGCTTGGCGACGCCGACGATCCGCGCCGCGACCTCGCGCACCTGGCCGACCGAGCCGGCCGCGCTCGATAGCTCCCGCGCGTCGAGCGTCTGGACCGAGTCGATCACGCAGACCTCGGGCAGCTCTCGTTCGAGGATGGCGACGACGGTCTCGAGGTCGGTCTCGGCGACCGCGGGCACGCTCAGCGCGGCTCCCGGCAGCCGCGCGGCGCGCAGCGCCACCTGGGCCGTGGACTCCTCGCCCGAGACATAGAGCGTGCGATGCCCGGCGCCCGCGAGGTTGCCGAGCACCATGTTGGTCAGCGTCGACTTGCCGATGCCGGGCGCCCCGCCGAGCAGCACCACCGACCCCGGCACGATCCCGCCGCCGAGCACCCTGTCGAGCTCGCCGATCCCGGTCGCAAGGCGCGGTACCTCCGGCGCGCTGACATCCGCCAGCGCGATCGGCTTGGCCGTGCTCACGCCTCCGTGGCGCGGCGCCGAACGGCCGCGCGGCTCCTCGACCAGCGTGTTCCACTCGCCGCAGCCGGGACATCGCCCGTGCCAGCGCGGCTCCTCGTGGGCGCAGATCGAGCAGACGTGAACGGTCGAGGCTCTTGCCATGGTGACGGCGACTCTACGCACGGCCGGGGACGGGACGCTGCCCGCGACGCGAGTATCGTCGTGACGTCGATGAGCGACCGATCCGCCAAAGCGTTCGGCGGCGGTGAGCGCCGGCCGCCCTACACCGCCGCCAATCTGGCCTGCTCGTTCTGCGGAAAATGCCGCGATCAGGTGCGCAACATGGTTGCCGGCCCGACCTGGCACGTGGCGATCTGCGACGAGTGCGTCGGCCTGTGCTCCGAGATCTTCGCCGAGGGGCTCGAGGAGCCACGTGGGTAGCGCCGCGGTCGCTGCGCCCGCCGCCGCTTGACGGCGGCGGCGGCTGCGGCGCGTGGACGTCGGTCGCGGCGCCGTGCGCCGCGGGTTAATCGGCGCTGGGGTCGGTCGCGGCGTCCTCTACGACATCGTCGAGCTCGCCGTGCAGCGTGGCCTCGTCGTCGGCGCCCGCATCGACCTCGGCCTCGGCGCCACCGGCGCCTACGGCGACCGGGGTTTTGGCCTTCTTCGGCTTGACGATCGTCAAGCGGACCTCGCCCTCCTCGCCCTCCGGCATTGGGTCGACGACGACCGTCGCGCCGGGCGGAAGCTGTGACCGCAGGACGAAGTCGGCGAGCGGATCCTCGATGTAGCGCTGGATCGCCCGCCGCAGCGGCCGCGCGCCCATCGCCGGATCCCAGCCCTTCTCGACCAGCAGGTCCTTGGCCTCATCGGTGAGGTCGAGCACCAGCTCGCGCTCTGCCATCGAGTGGCGGATCCGCACCAGCAGCAGCTCCACGATCTGCTTGATCTCGTCGCGCTGCAGCTTGTGGAAGACGATCAC
>PMKB01000219.1 GCA_003157595.1 Solirubrobacterales bacterium | reverse complement strand
CGTCCGTTTGCGGTGGTCGGCTCGTGATCCGGAGGTCGCGGCGCTTGATCTGACGTTCTCGGCGCCGAAGTCGGTCAGCGTCCTCGCCGCCGCCGGCTCCAACGATCTGACGCGGGTGCTCGTCGACGCGCACAACGCCGCGGTGACCGCAGCGCTGGCGTACCTGGACGACGCTGCGGTGTTCGTGCGTCGCGGTCACGACGGGACAACGGTGCTGGCGGGGGAGGGGCTGGTCGCGGCGGCCTACGTGCACCGGATGAGCCGCTCGCTCGATCCGCAGCTGCACACGCATGTGGTCGCGGCGAATCTCACGCGCGGCCCGGATGGCCGCTTCACGGCGCTGCATGGCGCGCCGCTCTATCGGGCGGCGAAGACCGCGGGCTATCTCTACCAATCGCAGCTGCGCGCCACGATCAGCGAGCGCCTCGGTCTTGAGTGGGGGGAGGTCCGCAAGGGCGCCGCCGAGCTGGCGGGTGTCCCGGCGGAGATCCTCGTTGAGTTTTCGAAGCGCCGCCAGGAGATGCTGCGCGCTGCGGAGCTTGGCGGCATCAGCCTCGACACGAAGGCGGGGGGTGGGGCGGCCGCGCTCGCTACCCGTGAGCGCAAGGAGTATGGGATCGACACGGGAACCTGGCGAGAAGAGATCCAAGCCCGCGCGAGCGAGCTCGGGTTCGGCCGCGAGGAGATCACCGACCTGCTCGAGCGAGGCCGCGAACGTCTCGCGCACGGATTGGCCGAGCACGACGTCTCAGACGAGCTGACACTCGGTGACCGGCTCGCTGGCCCGCACGGGCTGACGGAGCGCGCGAACAGCTTCGATGAGCGGGTCGTGTTGCAGGAGTTTGCCGCCGCGGCCGGCCAGGGTGCCTCGGTCGATGAGATCCGCGCGCAGGCCGGCCGGTTCACCCGGCGCCCCGATGTGCTCGCGACCGAGCTCGGCGAGTTCACGACCCTTGATCTGGTGGCGTGTGAGCGGCGGCTGATCGCCTCGGCGGTCGGCCGTGCCGCGGAGGGCGTCGGCATTCTCGACACGCGCGCCGTTGATCGTGTGATCGCCCGGGCGGAGCGCCCGTTGACCGCGGACCAGACAGCGGTCGTGAGGGAGATCACGGCGCGTGGGCGTGGGGTGGAGGTGGTTGAGGCGCTCGCGGGGACCGGCAAGACCTACACCGCCGGCGTGCTGCGTGAGCTCTACGAACACGCCGGCTATGAGGTGTTGGGTGTCGCGCCGACTGGCCGTGCGGCGCGCGAGCTGACCGAGCGGGCGGGGATCGCGTCGCGGACGCTCGACCGGCTGCTGATCGACCTCGACGAGCTCGGCGACACTCTCTCGAAGCGGTGTGTGGTCGTGTTCGACGAAGCCGGCATGGCAGCGACCCGCACGACCGCGAGACTCCTCGAGGCGGCCGAACGCGCGGGGGCGAAGGTGGTCGCGATCGGTGACCCGGGCCAGCTCGCCTCCGTCCAGGCCGGCGGGTGGCTGCGCGCCGTCGGGCGTGAGCTCGGGGCGTTGCGGTTGACCGAGGTGATGCGCCAACGCGACCCCGGCGAACGACGAGCACTCGCGGCACTCCACGACCGTATCCCAGACCGCTACCTCGACTGGGCAACAAGGGCCGGGCGGATCGACACCTTCGACGATGCAGCGGGCGCGCGTGAGCGTGCCATCGTCGAGTGGGCCGCCGTGGTTGGCGAGGTCGGGGTTGAGCAGGCGGTGATGATCGCCCGCGACAACGACACCCGCCAGGCGCTCAACCAGTCGGCACGTGAGCTGCGCCGCGACCACGGTGTCCTCGGCGAACAGTTCTCCTACGGTCGCCGGGAGTTGGCGGTCGGTGACCGGGTGATCTGCCGGCGCAACGACGCACTGTTGGATGTCGATAACGGGACGCGCGGGACCGTCCGCCATCTCGACGAGCATCAGGTGGTGATCGAAACCGACAGCCGACTGATCCGGCAGCTGCCCGCGCATTACGTCGCCGAGCACGTCGAGCACGCCTACGCGTTGACCGGGCACGGGATGCAGGGCGCGACCGTCGAGGCCGCGATCGTCGTCGCCACACCGAGTGATCTCACCGCGGGTTGGAGCTACACCGCGCTGTCCCGCGCTCGCGCATCCACGCGGCTGCTGATCCACGACGACCAGCCCGAGCGCGAGCGTGCCGATCACGCACCCGAACGGACGCACCAACCGGCGTGCCGTGAGGAGCTCCTCGCACGCGCCGGGCGGCGGATGCTCGAGCGCGACGACCAAGACCTCGCCATCGAACAACTCGCCCCGGCCGGTCGCGCGGATGACCGCCAGCTCACACTCGCGCTCGACCACGCCGGCGAGCCGCTGCAGGAGCACGCCGCATTGCGCGCGCAACCCGAGACACCACCGGTGGGTACGTCGCGGTTGCGCGAGCTCCGGGAACGCCTCGAGCAGCTCACTGTCGAACGCGCCTCACTCCCGGGCTCCCAGCTGAACCAACTCGACACTGCGCACGCTCGCGCACTGGAGCTGGCCCAGAGCCGTGGCGAGTTGTTCGCGAGTTTGGAGCGCTTGCCGGCGCCGAAGCGCAGCCTGCTCGGCCGCGAGCGCGACGAGCACATCATCGACCGGGTGCGGCTCTCCTCCGCACTCGACGCCACCGAGGGCGCGATCGTGCGCGCCCGCGAAGCCGAGGTCCGGCTGCGTGAGCAGCTCGGTAACCCGGAGCAGATCCGCTCCGAGCTCGACGGCCTCGACCGCGAGATCCACCAGCTCACCAAACAGCGCGACGGGCTACTCAACGAGCTCACCGACCGCGAACTCCAAGCACCCGGGGAGTGGGCAAAGACGCTGCTCGGCGAACGACCCGCCGGCTCGCTTAGCGACGACTGGGACACCGCCGTGCGCCGCGTCGCGCGCTACCGGATCGAGTACGAGATCACCGACCCGGCGGATGCGCTAGGCCCCGAGCCGCGCGACTACCGCCAGGCCGGCCGGTGGCATCGCGCCCATGAAGCGGTAGAGCGGGCCGAGCGACGGCTCGGCCGCGAACACACCCACGACCGCGGCCACGGCCTCGACATCGAGTTCTGAGATGACCGAGCCGAAGCTGCTCACCGTGCCGCAGGTCGCTGCCGAGTTTCAGGTCACAGCGCAGACGATCCGCAACTGGATCGACCATGGGACGCTGCCGGCGGTGCGGGTCGGCCGGGCGTTTCGCGTCAAACGCCAAGACGTCGAAGCGCTGCTCGAGCGTGCGAGTGCCGACAGCACCTCGCTCGCCACCCGCCGCGACCTCTGGCAACCAACCACCACAACCCTGCCACACCGCCACACCGCCGACCAGCCCCGCTCGATCTGGGACGACACGGGCGACCTGCCGCCGGCCAACAAGCCGGCATAGACGACAAGCGCTCTATGCCGAACGGCGCGCTCGCGGGAGCAACCCGCTCGCGCGATCCTCACGCTCAACCGCGACTGCCAGCTCACCGGCCACCCCGGCCAGCTCCTCATACGCGACCGCGACCGCTACCAGGTCCGTCCCGGTCGCGGCACGGTTGAGCTCCGACACAGCACCGTCAAACCGCCGCCACAACTCCTCAGGCCCACGGCGCCCCGAACCAGGCTGCAGCTCATACGGCGGCGCGCTCGACGACGCCCGATGCGGCGGCCACCCAAACCCCGCCGTATCCGCCTCCCGGCAAGCCTGCGCCTCCGCCCGGGCCGCGTCCGCAAGAGACGACAAACGCACACTGAAACCAGCGTCCGGCGGCGCCAACCGGTGCGCCTCAAGCGCACCACGCCACAGCTGCTGAGCGTCGCGAAACGCAGCCTGTGCGTCCTGCTCACCGACCCTAGCCATGAGTGCCATGTTGTCACGCCGGGCTGTCGTCACGCAGCCACGATTACGCAATCTCCACACGGTTTGGTTTATTTGGCCTAATATTGGCCGATGTACCGCCTCCTGACGCCTACAGAGGTTGGCGAGCTCGTCGGGCTCAAGCGCGACGCGATCTACCGGGCGATCGACTCCGGGGAGCTCAAGGCCGTGCGACTTCGCGGTCGTCTTCGAAGCCGCGAAGATTGGATTGACGAATGGGTGCAGGCATCGCTCGTCCGACCGATGCCGCGCCGAGCCTCAGACGAGCCACAACGCTCGCGTCGGCGGCTCGCGAGCGATAGCGTCCGGGCGCAGCTGCGAAAGGAACGAGCGACGTGAGCATCGAGAGCAGCATCCGCGCGGACGGGACCAAGCGCTACAAGGTCCGCTGGAAGGAAAACGGCGAGTCGCGCGCGAAGAGCTTCGACAAGGAGCGGGACGCAATCCGCTTCGACGGCAACATCAAGCGCCGACTCGCGCTCGGCGAGGATCTCACGCCACGCGGCACGCAGCGTCTGGACGCGTTCACGCAGGAGTGGATCGACACCCACATGAAGGTGGCGCTCACGAGCGAGACCCAGGACGTGTACGCGACGCAGCTCGACCTGCGCATCCTGCCGCAACTTGGCCATCTGAGGCTACGCGACATCCGGCCGTCGACCATCGACGAGTTCGTCGCCGCGATGAAGCGCAAGAAAGTCGGTGACCCCACCATCGTCAAGACCCTCACGGTGCTGCAGTCGATCCTCCAGCGAGCCCTACGCGACGAAGAGATCGCGACTAACCCGGTACGCGTCGTGCGCAAGCCCGCTCAGCGGCGCGAGCGAGAGCCGATCATGGTTTCCCCCGAGAAGGTCGAGGCGATCCGCACAAGGCTGCTCGCGCTGGGCCGCACCCGCGACGCAACGCTGGTCAGCCTGCTCGCGTACGCAGGTCTGCGACCCGAGAGTGAAGCGGTCACGCTCACGTGGGAGCAGGTCGGCGCGCGCGCGATCTTCATTCCACGGGGCCGCAAGCGTGGCGGCCGTGACCGCCACGTACGGCTACTCGCCGCTCTCGCCGAAGACCTGCGCGAGTGGCGGCTCGCGAGCGGCAGCCGAACCGGACTCGTGTTCCCCGCAAGCGCCGGTCCCTGGAAAGAGCACGACTGGGACAACTGGCGCGACCGAATCTTTCGACCACCAGCGCACGCGGCCGGATTGCCCGAGGACATCCGCCCCCGGGATCTGCGCTCCAGTTTCGCGACACTGCTCATCCATGAGGGCCGCACGATCGTCGACGTGGCGCGCCAGCTGGGCCACAGCGCGAGCACGTGCTTAAAGGACTACGCCGGCGTATTCGAGGAGTTCGATCCCGCGCAGCGCGTCACAGCCGACGAGGCTATCGCCGCCGCCCGCTCCGCGAAGCCTCACCTCGTTCGGGGGGCGCATAGCTAACTCGTTTGGCTCACCGGCTCGCGACGCGGATCTCGCGCTGGACGCGCTCGCTCGACCACGAGAAGCGAGCGCCGTAGGGATCAGCACGGGCGTAGCTGCTTGTCGTCCAAAGCGCTAGCGCGAGGCGACCCTCGCGCATGCCGGCTTTCGTCTGGTGGGCGGGCGTCTGGCCCGACGCTGCAGGCCTATCGGCGGCGCAACCAGTCGTGTAGGCCCGGATGGTGGGTGAGCAGAACGCCGACTGCGGTCACAACGGCGAGGGTGATGAGCGCAACCGGCCACATCGGCTGGTGCCCGCTCGCCCATACTGGGATCACGACCGCCAGAACGACAGCGCCGAGGATGAGCCTGTAGATGATGCTGTGCAAGGTGAAACGGTCTCGCATGCGATGAGCCTACCGTCACGCTGCGCATTGAACGCATTCGCTCGGTAGCGGGTTTCTCAGCCACCTCCATCTCACTGAGGGCGGAAGCAAGAGCGGAACGACTAGCTCTCAGATGCCCGCGTCTCGTCCCTTGCATGCGTCGTTTGCACAGCTCTCGTTTTGTGTCTGCGCAGGCATCATTTGGGTCCGGTGTCGCGGCCCGCTCGTGCGCCGGGGCGCAGCGTCGTCGAGGGTGTCCGCTCGGACGGCCGGGACTTTGGACCGGGTCAGGTGTTGCGGTAGGCGGCGAGGAAGACGTCTACTGCGCTGTCGGTGTAGCGCTTGAGCTGGGGTGCTCCGGGCGGGCGGTCGTCGCCGGTGAACATGGCGTGGTTGAGCGGGGTCGTGAGGACGAGCGATTGGAAGTGCTCGGCGGCGAGTGCGGGGTCGTGCAGCCGTAGCAATCCTTCGTTGGCGAGCCGTTTGAACGCTGTGGTCCATGCCGCGATCGCGCGCGCGGGTCCGTGCTGTTCGTAGGCGCGACCGAGATCGGGGAACCTGCTGGCCTCGCCGATCACGAGGCGGCGGAGGCGTAGGTTCGTCGGCTGCATCACCCCCTTGAGTAGGAGCGTGGCGAGCTCGCGCAGACGTTTGGCGAGATCTCCATCGTCGCTGAGGTTGACGATCTGCTCATAGAAGGGTTGTGTGATCACGGCGACGAGGTCGTTGACGATCTGCTCGAACAGCTGCTGCTTGTCGGCGAAGTGGTTGTAGACGGTCGGCTTTGAGACTCCGGCGGCCGTCGCGATTGCGTCCATGCTTGCGCCGGCGAAGCCTTCGGTGAGGAACACCTCGGTGGCCGCGTCGAGGATCGCGCGGCGCTTGCGGACGGATCGGGACTCCGAGGTTGGCTTGGCTGCGGCGGGATCGGTCATGGCGGTTCCTTCGGGATCGGCGATGAGTTTCGGGGACGGCACCTGGCTACGCGCGTGACTGAACCGTTTAGTTTGACATACGGCGGCGCCTAGTGTGTACTACACGGTTCAGTGTAGGAAGCGACGAACGTTTCGTCAACCCACCCAACCCTCGAAGGAGAAGATCATGGGCAAGATCGCGGTACACGAA
>PMKB01000207.1 GCA_003157595.1 Solirubrobacterales bacterium | reverse complement strand
GCAGGGCGCCGACGACTACTACACGGGCCGGGGGGAGGTGCCGGGGCAGTGGCAGGGCGCCGGCGCCCAGACTCTGGGTCTGTCGGGCGGGGTGTCGGACGGGCAGTTCAACGCGCTGGTGGCGGGGTTGGATCCGCGCGACCCGTCCGTCCGTTTGCGGTGGTCGGTGCGTGATCCGGAGGTCGCGGCGCTTGATCTGACGTTCTCGGCGCCGAAGTCGGTCAGCGTCCTCGCCGCCGCCGGCTCCAACGATCTGACGCGTGTGCTGGTCGACGCGCACAACGCCGCGGTGACCGCCGCGCTGGCCTACCTCGACGACAGCGCGGTGATGGTGCGTCGCGGCCATGACGGTACGACGGTGCAGGCGGGGGAGGGGTTGATCGCGGCGGCCTACCTGCACCGGATGAGCCGCTCGCTCGATCCGCAGCTGCACACGCATGTGGTCGCGGCGAATCTGACGCGCGGCCCGGACGGGCGGTTCACGGCGCTGCATGGCGCGCCGCTCTATCGGGCGGCGAAGACCGCGGGCTATCTCTACCAATCGCAGCTGCGCGCCACGATCAGCGAGCGCCTCGGTCTGGAGTGGGGGGAGGTCCGCAAGGGCGCCGCCGAGCTGGCCGCTGTCCCGGCGGAGATCCTCGTTGAGTTTTCGAAGCGTCGTCAGGAGATGCTGCGCGCTGCGGAGCTTGGCGGCATCAGCCTCGACACGAAGGCGGGCGGTGAGGCGGCGGCGCTCGCTACGCGTGAGCGCAAGGAGTACGGGATCGACACGGGAACCTGGCGAGAAGAGATCCAAGCCCGCGCGAGCGAGCTCGGGTTCGGCCGCGAGGAGATCACCGAACTGTTCGAGCGAGGCCGCGAACGTCTCGCGCACGGATTGGCCGAGCACGACGTCTCAGACGAGCTGACACTCGGTGAGCGGCTCGCGGGTCCGCACGGGCTGACGGAGCGCGCGAACAGCTTCGATGAGCGGGTCGTGTTGCAGGAGTTCGCCGCCGCGGCCGGGCAGGGCGCCACGGTTGATGAGATCCGCGCGCAGGCCGAGCGGTTCACCCGGCGTGCGGACGTGCTGGCTACCGAGCTCGGCGAGTTCACGACCGCGGACCTGGTCGCGTGTGAGCGGCGGCTGATCGCCGCAGCGGTCGGCCGCGCCGGGGAGGGCGTCGGGATTCTCGACACGCGCGCCGTTGATCGGGTGATCGCCAGGACGGCCCGCCCGTTGACCGCGGACCAGACGGCGGTCGTGAGTGAGGTCGCCGCGCGCGGGCGCGGGGTGGAGGTTGTTGAGGCGCTCGCGGGGACCGGCAAGACCTACACCGCCGGCGTCCTGCGTGAGCTCTACGAACACGCCGGCTATGAGGTGTTGGGTGTCGCGCCGACTGGCCGTGCGGCGCGCGAGCTGACCGACCAAGCCGGTATCCCCTCGCGGACGCTTGACCGGCTGCTGATCGACCTCGACCAGCTCGGCGACACTCTCCCGAAGCGGTGCGTGGTCGTGTTCGACGAAGCCGGCATGGCCGCGACCCGCACGACCGCGAGACTCCTCGAGGCGGCCGAACGGGCGGGGGCAAAGATTGTCGCGATCGGTGACCCGGGCCAGCTCGCCTCGGTCCGGGCGGGCGGGTGGCTGCGCGCGGTCGGGCGTGAGCTCGGGGCGTTGCGGTTGACCGAGGTGATGCGCCAACGCGACCCCGCCGAACGCAGGGCACTCGCAGCGCTCCACGACCTGATCCCAGACCGCTACCTCGACTGGGCAGCAAGGGCGGGACGGATCGACACCTTCGACGACCCCGTCGGCGCGCGTGAGTGGGCGGTCGTCGAGTGGGCCGCCGTGGTTGGCGAGGTCGGGGTTGAGCAGGCGGTGATGATCGCCCGCGACAACGACACCCGACAGGCGCTCAACCAGGCCGCACGCACACTGCGGCGCGACCAGGGAGAGCTCGGCGAACAGCGCGTATACGGTCGCCGGGAGTTGGCGGTCGGTGACCGGGTGATCTGCCGGCGCAACGACAGCCTGCTCGATGTCGATAACGGGACGCGCGGGACCGTCCGCCATCTCGACGAGCATCGTGTCGTGATCGAGACCGACAGCCGATTGATCAGAGAGCTGCCAGCCCAGTACGTTGCTGAGCACGTCGAGCACGCCTACGCGCTGACCGGCCATGGGATGCAGGGCGCGACCGTCGAGGCTGCGATCGTCGTCGCCACACCGAGCCATCTCACGGCGGGTTGGAGCTACACCGCGCTGTCCCGCGCTCGCGCATCCACGCGGCTGCTGATCCACGACGACCAGCCCGAGCGCGAGCGTGCCGATCACGCACCCGAACGGACGCACCAACCGGCGTGCCGTGAGGAGCTGCTTGCGCGTGCGGGGCGGCGGATGCTCGAGCGCGACGACCAAGACCTCGCCATCGAACAACTCGCCCCGGCCGGTCGCGCGGATGACCGCCAGCTCACACTCGCCCTCGACCACGCCGGCGAACCGCTGCAGGAGCACGCCGCATTGCGCGCGCAACCCGAGACACCACCGGTGGGTACGTCGCGGTTGCGCGAGCTCCGGGAACGCCTCGAGCAGCTCACTGTCCAACGCGGCGCGCTCCCGAGCTCCCAGCTGAACCAACTCGACACCGCTCACGCCCGGGCGCTGGAGTTGACGGCGGACCGTAGCGAGTTGTCCGCGAGTTTGGAGCGCTTGCCGGCGCCGAAGCGCAGCCTGCTCGGCCGCGACCGCGACGAGCACATCATCGACCGGGTGCGGCTCTCCTCCGCGCTCGACGCCACAGACGACGCGCTCGTTCGCGCCCGCGAAGCCGAAGTCCGGCTGCGTGAGCAGCTCGGCAACCCGGAGCAGATCCGCTCCGAGCTCGACGGCCTCGACCGCGAGCTCCACCGGCTCACCAAGGAGCGCGACGGGCTACTCAACGAGCTCAGCGACCGTGAGCTCCAAGCACCCGGGGAGTGGGCCAAGACGCTGCTCGGCGAACGACCCGCCGGCTCGCGCAGCGACGACTGGGACACCGCCGTGCGCCGCGTCGCGCGCTACCGGATCGAATACGAGATCACCGACCAGGCGGACGCGCTCGGCCCCGAGCCGCGCGACTACCACCAGGCCGGCCGGTGGCATCGCGCCCATGAAGCGGTAGAACGGGCCGAGCGGCGCCTCGGCCGCGAACACACCCACGACCGCGGCCACGGCCTCGACATCGAGTTCTGAAATGAGCGAGCCAAAGCTGCTCACGGTCCCGCAGGTCGCCGCCGAGTTTCAGGTCACAGCGCAGACGATCCGCAACTGGATCGACCACGGGACACTCCCGGCGGTGCGGATCGGCCGGGCGTTCCGAGTCAAACGCCAAGACGTCGAAGCGCTACTCGAACGTGCCAGCGCCGACAGCACCTCGATCGCCACCCGCCGCGACCTCTGGCAACCAACCACCACAACCCTGCCACACCGCCACACCGCCGACCAACCCCGCTCGATCTGGGACGACACCAGCAACCTGGCTGCGCCCCAAAGGGCTGACGCTGAGCGACAAGCGCCGGTCGATTCCGGCTCTCGGGGCAGACCCGCATGAACTAGCCGGCAACCTCGCAGCCAGCTGTCTCCAGGGGCCGCGGCCACATCCGTTGTGCCGCCTATCGTCCACTGTCCATGTCGCCGACGTTCATCGCGTCACTCGAAGAGGGCGCCGCCGTTTTGCGGTTCCCCTTTGACGAGCGTCTTCGCCTGCTGCTGCGGGCGATCCCCGGGCGACGTTGGGATGCTAAATACCGGGTGTGGCGCGTCCCGCTTGACCCGGACCGAGCCGAGGCGATCACGCGATTGTTCGCGACCGTCCCCTACACGGTTGAGGTCAGCGGGGCGCTCGGACGAGCACTCGAGCGCCGTCGTGCCAAGCGCCGGCCCGACGAGTGCGTGCTCGGCCTCGCGCGTGCCGACGATTCCTGGTGGTTCAGCTTCGCGACCGACAACGCCGCGGATCTCGTCGCAGCGCTCCTGCAGCATCCGAACGCCTACAGCCTGCCGGCGATCGGCCGTGCCCTGATCCCGCTGGATCCGCGAGCCGCGGATCTCGTGCGTGCCCTGCTCGATCACACCACGCGTCTTCGCCTCGCCGACGACGCGCTGCACGCGCTTGTGGAGGTCGGGCAGCCGAAGCCCGCGGCAGCGCGTGAGGAGGCGCTCGCTTGGGATGTCGAGCTGCGTCGCGGCCGCGGCGGCGCAGCCTGGCTTGTGATTGCGGCTGAGCATGCGCCGCTCGCCCGTGCGCTCGCGAACGCGGTTGGGCTGAAGGTGCTCGAGGGCCCCGGCTCCTGCGTGGGGCTGGCGGCAGCCGACCGCGATGGCGTGCGCATAGCGGAGATCGTTGCCCAACTCGACGTTGCGGCGGTCGACCCGCGTGTCGAGGCTTGGCTGGAGCGCGCCACCATCTGGCATGGCACGATCGAAGTCGACGGGCCGGCTGACGCTCCCGTGTTTGTGCTCATCGGGAAAGCCGAGCGGCTCCCCTCGGCGCTGCAGGATCGCGCCCGCGCGGTCCCCGACGGTGCGAGCCTGCCACTCACACTCGATTCGTGGCAGCTGATCGACGCACAGCCACTACGAGGCTGGATCAGCCACGCCGCCAAGCGATGCGTCGCCGCCCTCGTCGCCGGCAACCCGGCGCCGCCGGCGGTGCTCGAGCTATCCGCAATCCATGACGAGCCGTCGTTCGTTCTCGCCCCCGGGCACGACACCCGTCTGCTTGAGGTGTTCGCCGGACTGCCCGGCGTGCTGGCCGGCAAATCTGACAAAGCTGGTGAGCACGAACACACCCGCCTGCCCGCGATCCGCGTCGATCCGTTCTGCGTCCCAGCGCTCGACAGCTTCATCGCTGACAGCAACACCTGGGTGGCGCCCGACGCGCTGGGGGCGCTGCAGGAGGTCCGCGAGCAGCACGCGCACGCCGCGGGGCTCGTGGCACTCTCCGCGGCGACCGATTGCGCCCTCGAGGTGCACGGCCTCGGCGGCGAGCTGAAGCCGTTCCAGCGCGCCGGAGTGCGCTATCTCCTCGCCCAGCGGCGCGCCTTCCTCGCGGACGAGCAGGGCCTGGGGAAGACGATCGAGGCGATCGCGACGCTGCAGGCCGATGACGCCTACCCCGCGATCGTCGTCTGCCCGGCGAGCCTGAAGCTCAACTGGCTGCGCGAGCTGCAGCGGTGGCTGCCCGACCGCAGCACCCAGGTCCTCAACGGGGCGGCCACACGCGGCGCCGTGGCGCCGGCGGACGTCACCGTTGTCAACTACGACATCGTCGCTGCGCGGATCGACACGCTCACGGCGCTCGCGCCCCGCGCCGTGGTGATCGACGAATCCCACTACTGCAAGAACCCGGGGGCCAAGCGCACGCAGGCGGTGCACCGTCTCGCTGCGGCTGTACCGCCCGACGGACTCGTCCTGGCCCTCACCGGTACGCCGGTGATGAACCGCCCGCCGGAGCTGATCTCCCAGCTGCGGATCCTCGGTCGGCTCGGCGACTTCGGCTCGGGCGCGCAGTTCGGCCAGCGCTTCCGCGGACCCGACGCCCACCACCGCCTGCACTGGCACCTTCGCGCACGCTGCTTTGCGCGGCGTCTCAAGGTCGACGTCCTGCCTCAGCTGCCGCCGAAGACGCGCGCGGTCGTGCCCGTCGAACTCGACAACGAGGCCGAATATCGCCTCGCCGAACAGGACATTGTCGCGTGGCTTCGCAGCCAGCCGCTCGACCTGCGCGAACTCGATGCGAAGGTGGCCGCAGCGCTGCGCGCCGAAAGACTCGTGCGGCTGAACGCGCTGAAGCTGCTCGCCGCCCGCGGCAAGCTCCACGCCGCGCTCGCCTGGATCCACGACTTCCTCTCCTCCGGCGAGCGGCTCGTCGTATTCGCCCGCCACCGCGAGATCCAGCACGCCGTGCTCGAGCGCTTTCCTGCCGCGCTGCACATCCTCGGCGACGACAGCCAGCTGGCGCGCGACGATTCGCTACGCGGCTTCCAGGCCCCCGACGACCACCGAAACCAGCTGATCGTGTGCTCGCTCGAGGTCGCGGGCCAGGGCATCACGATGACCCGATCGTCGAACGTCGCGTTCCTCGAGCTCGACTGGACACCAGCAAAGCACGACCAGGCCGAAGACCGCTGCCACCGCATCGGCCAGCCAAACGCGGTCAACGCCACCTACCTGCTCGCCGCGGACACCATCGATGAGACGATCGCGACGCTCCTCGAGCGCAAACGCGCCGTGATCGCAGCCGTCACCGACGGCCGCCCGGAGGACGACACCGGCCTGATTGACGCACTCGTCGCCGAGCTGCGCAGCGAGCCCTACCGTCACCTGCGCGCCGTAGCCTGACCACGCCGTCTTCCCGAGCGGGCAAACCGCGTCGGCGAAGGCCGAGCGATTGGACGCGATCGCTACAACCGCGAGAGCGTCAGCGTGACCCGTCACGCCGAGCGACGAGCGCGCACCCGCGGTAGCAGCCCACTGGCCCGGTCCTCACGCTCCACCGCGACCGCGAGTTCGCCGGCCGCCTCAGTCAACTCCTCGTACGCCACCGCGACCGCGACCAGGTCAGTCCCGGTCGCTGCACGGTTGAGCTCGCTCACCGCACCGTCAAACCGCCGCCAGAGCTCCTGCGGACCACGCCGACCCGAGCCAGGCTGCAGCTCATACGGCGGCGCACTAGACGACACCCGATGCGGCGGCCACTCAAATCCCGCCAGGTCCGCCGCGCGACACGCAAGAGCTTCCGCTCGCGCGGCATCCGCGAGCCGGGCCAACCGGCCGCTGAAACCAGCGTCAGGCGGCGCCAAGCGGTGCGCCTCAAGCGCACCGCGCCACAGCTGCTGAGCGCCACGGAAAGCTTCCTGAGCCGCATTTTCGACCCTGTCGACCATGGGGCGGATCATCGCATCGACCTCGGTCGCCGCCGCTCATCTCGAGAAAGCCACAGAATCAGACCAGGGTAGCCAAACTCTCATCATTTTGCTAGTTTGGTCTATTCCTACCGTGAGCCTGCCAGCGCGCAACGTAGACCAGTCGAGTGAGGCCGCCATTCGGGGCGCCGCCGAGTCGAACCCGCGGCTGCTGACCTCCGCCGAAGCCGCCGAGTTCCTGACGCTCAAGGAGTCGACGCTGCGCGACTACTCCCGCCGCGGCATCGTCCCCAGCGTCAAGATCGGCCGCCACCTCCGCTTCGTCGAAGCCGACCTCGTCGGCTACCTCGACGGGCTGCGGAGGGCCTTCGACGCACGCCTGGATACCGGGTTTGGTAGACGAAAGTGGTAGACGAGGCCGATTTTGGGGCCTGTGCGGCCGCTAGAGAAAAGAGAAAGGCCCGCATTTGCGGGCCTTTCTTGTAAGCGGATGAAGGGACTCGAACCCTCGACCTTCTGCATGGCAAGCAGACGCTCTAGCCAACTGAGCTACATCCGCGGGACGGCCAGTATAGATCGGTCGCCTCGATTGCGCGAGGGGTGTACGCGGTGTTGCTGCGGGGTGCTCCGCGGTTGTGGTGGCGCTGCCGGCTGACCGCGGCCCCCGGCAGAGCCGGGAGCCGCGGTGCGCGGGTCAGCTGCCGGTCGTGTTGGGTGGCGGCATGTTGGGACCGCCGCCCTTGGCGGACATGTTCGGGCAGTGATGCCCGCTTGATCCGGCTGAGCCGGCTGACCCGGTTGAGCCGGTCGAGCCGGTCGAACCCGTGTTCGAGCCCGTGTTGCTCTGGGAGGTCGAGCTGTAGGTCGAGGTGGAACTCGAGGTTGTGGTCGCCGGGCTCGTCGACGTCGTGGAGCTCGAGGCCGCGTGGGCGACCGTGGCGCCGGCGATCGCTCCCGCGGCGCCGAGCACGGCGAGCGCACTCAGCATGCGTGGTCGCATCGTGGTGTGCCTCCTTTGCGTTGGTGGATGCGCTCCAGTCAACGGCCCGGTGGTAAAGGGGGACTCAGGCGGGTCTGAGATTCGGCTGGGATGATTTGCGGTGTGCCGCACGCACGATTCTCAGCTTCTCCATAGCTTTGGGTAAACGCTGGGCGCCAAGCTGTGGTGCGATGGCGCTGCACCGCCACGTCTTCGAACCGCAGCCGGTCGGTCCGCCGGCCGGCGATGTGGCCGCGCCCAGACGCACGCCGGTCAGCCGGCGGATGAGTCGCGCGCTCGCGGTGGTGCGTCGTGCGCCCGAGATCGGCGGCCTGATCGGTCTCGCTGCGCTGCTGAACCTGTGGGCGCTAGGGCGCAACGACTGGGCCAACACCTACTACTCGGCGGCGGTGCGCTCGATGGCCGCGAACTGGCACAACTTCCTCTACGCCTCCATGGATTCCAGTGGCGTGATGACTGTGGACAAGCCGCCGCTGTCGCTGTGGATCCAGACGCTGTCGGCGCGCGTGTTCGGGTTTCACCCGCTTGCGATCCTTGTCCCGCAGGCGCTGATGGGGATAGCCGGCGTGGTGCTCGTCTACGACCTCGTGCGCCGGCGGTTCGGACGCCTCGGCGGCTGCGTGGCCGGGCTTGCGCTTGCGACCACGCCGATCGCAGTGGCGATGTCGCGCCACAACAACCCCGACGCGCTGCTGACGCTCTGCTGCGTCGCCGCCGTCTGGTTCGCCGTGCGCGGCCTCGAGGACGGACGCACCCGCTGGCTGGTGCTGGCCGGGATCGCGGTCGGCCTGGGTTTTGAGACGAAGATGCTCGTCGCGTTTGTGGTCGTCCCGGCGATCACTCTCGCATGGCTGTGGCTGGCGCCGCGCGGTCGGCTCGCCGCGATTCGCCAGCTGCTCGCCGGAGGGGCGGCGCTGCTCGTGGTCGGCGGTGCGTGGCCGCTGCTGATCATGTTGACGCCGGCCGCCGAGCGGCCGTGGATCTCCGGAACCTCCGACAACAGCATCCTCTCGCTGATCTTCGGCTACAACGGCCTCGGCCGCGTGACCGGCCAGAACGGCGGTCCCGGCGGCGGTGGCGGCGGTGGCGGCGGCGTGTTCGGGCTGGGTACCGGTCCGGTTCGGCTGCTCAACGCCGCGCTCGGCGGCCAGGACGGCTGGCTGCTCGGAGTGGCCGTCGTCGGCGCCGTCGTGGTGGGACTGGCGAGCGGGGCGCGCCGGCACGATCCGCGAACGGCCTGGCTGGCGGTCGTCGGCGGCGCGTTCGTGGTCACGGCCGCGCTGTTCAGCCTCGCCGGCGGGATCTTCCATCCCTACTACGTCGTATTGCTCGCACCGTTCACGGCGGCGCTGGTCGGAGCCGGCGTGGCCAGCGTGGTCAGGGGCGATGTGCCGACGGCGCCGGCTGGCAGCGCGACGCTTGTCGGGGGCGTGATCTGCGAGTTCGTCGTTCTGCACAGCTACGCCGGCGACCTCACCTGGCTGCGGGTAGTCCTGCCGCTCACGTGTGGGGGTGCGCTCGGCGCGCTGTGGGTCTTTCGCGACACCCGCGCACGTGCCTGGGCGATGGGCGTCGGCGTCGCCGCGCTGTTCATCGCACCGACCATCTGGGCCTTCGACACACTCGGCTACGCGACGCAACCCACGTTCCCGGCCGGCGGCCCGGCGATCTACAACACCGCGGCAGATCCCGGCGGCGGCTCGCTGCGTGGCGGCTTCGCCAGCCGGCCTGGGGTGACCCTCCCGAACGCCCCGCCCGGCGCCAATGGCTTCGCCGGTCAGGGCGGATCCTCGCAGGGGCTCTTCGGTGGCGGCGCCCCGGGTGGCGCGCGGAGCCAGGGAGCGCCGTTCGGGGGCGCAGGCGGTCTCGGCGGCTTCGGCGGCGGTCAGTTCGGTGGAAACTCCCCGCTGAGCGCGGCCGAGACGAGCTACGTCAGATCGCACGGCGGCGGCACGATCGCCGTCGCGAGTCAGTCGGCCGCCGCTGCCGCGATCCTCGCCAACGACGGCACGGTCGCCGGGATCGGCGGCTTCACCGGCCAGGAGAGCGACCCCTCGATCTCCTGGCTGGCCGACGAGGTGGCCTCGGGACACATCCGCTGGGTGGTCGGTGGCGGCATCGTGAGCACCGGCGTCGGCGCTCGCCCCGGTGCGACGGCGGTGCTGAACGCGGTGGCGGCGGCGTGCAAGCCCGTGACCGCTGTCTCCTCGGCTTTCTACGACTGCTCCGGCCGGGCCGCGAAGCTGCGCGCGCTCGGCTGAGCGACACGGTCCGACACCGATCGCCGCGCTGCGTGCGCGTACCAGAAGTCGATGCACTCCCAGCCCTGTAACAGCGGTCTCACCTGTTACAGGGCGACTGAGGCGCCTCGCAACGCGTGCGCGACAACTCCGTCGCGCGAGTTTCGTATGCTGCAGCGACATGGCACGTGTTGGCATCCTGACCGGCGGAGGCGACTGTCCCGGCCTCAACGCAGTGATCCGAGCCGTCGTGCGGCGAGGACTGGACGATCCCGAGACGACCTGCGTTGGATTCCGCCACGGCTGGGCGGGAGTGATGAAGGGAAACTCGTTCGAGTTGACGCGCGCCGTCACGGCCGGCATCCTCGGTCGCGGCGGGACGATCCTCGGCACCTCGCGCACGAACCCCTTTGCGGACGGCGCCGACGGCACCGACCAGATTCGTGCCACGCTGGCGGCACAGGGCGTCGACGCGCTGATCGCGATCGGCGGCGACGACACGCTGAGCGTGGCCGCGCGCCTGGCTGAGGCGGATGTGCCGGTCGTCGGCGTGCCAAAGACGATCGACAACGACCTGGGCGGCACCGAGCTGACATTCGGCTTCCACACGGCGGTGCAGATCGCGACCGACGCGATCGACCGCCTGCGTACGACCGCCGAGTCTCACGATCGCGTGATCGTGGTCGAGGTGATGGGCCGCGAGGCCGGCTGGATCGCAACCTACGCCGGCATCGCCGCAGGCGCCGACGCGATCCTCGTGCCCGAGTGGCCCTATGACGTCGACGAGGTCTGCAAGCTGCTGTGGGCGCGTCACGCCAATGGCACGACCTATTCGATCGTCGTTGTGGCCGAGGGCGCGAAACCGAAGGACGGCGGGGAGAGCGTCAGCCATGAGCACGTGGATGCCTTCGGCCACGCGCGCCTCGGCGGAGTCGCGGTCTCGCTGAGCGCCGAGATCGAGGAGCGCACCGGCTATGAGACGCGCTACACGATCCTCGGCCACATCCAGCGCGGCGGCACGCCGACGGCGTTCGACCGCGTGCTCGCGACGCGCTTCGGGGTTGCGGCGATGGACGCGGTGCTGGCGGGTCGCTTCGGGGAAATGGTCGCGCTGCGGGCCGACGAGATCGTGCTGATGCCGCTGGCCGAGGCGACGAACGTCCACAAGCTGCTCGACCCGCGGCTGTTCGAGATCGCCTCCGTCTTCTTCGGCTAGGCCGCCGTGACCCAGCTGCCGAACCGCGGGCGGGCATGCAGCCGCTGATCGCGGCGCTGGCGGAACTGCTCGACGGCGCGAGCGTCAGAACACCGACGCCCGCGCAGCTCCAGGACAGCACGGAGATCCGCGGGATCGCCGCCCGTGCGGATGCGTGGGTGATGCCGAGCAGCACGGCGGAGGTCGCCCGCGTGCTCGCGTGGTGCAACGAGCACGGGGTCGCCGTGACCGCGCGCGGCGGGGGGACCGGGTTTGCCGGCGGAGCGGTGCCGCTGGACGGAGGGGTCGTGCTGAGCCTCGAGCGGATGAACCGCGTTCGGGCGCTCGAGCCGCTGTGCTGGCGGATGTGCGTCGAGGCGGGGCTCACCACGGCACACGTGCGACGGCTCGCACGTGAGAACGGACTGCTGTTCCCGCCCGACCCGGGCGCCGGCGAGCAGTCGCAGATCGGCGGCAACATAGCGACCAACGCCGGGGGCCCGCACGCCTTCAAGTACGGGGTCACCGGTGCCTGGGTGAGCGGGCTGGAGGCGGTGCTGGCCGGCGGTGAGGTGATCACGCTGGGCGGCGCGATCACCAAGGACGTGGCGGGCTACGACCTGCGGAGCCTGCTGATCGGCTCCGAAGGGACCCTCGCGATCATCACGGCCGCCTGGCTTCGGCTGATCCCCGCGCCGGAGGCCGCGCTACCGGTGGTGGGGCTGTTCGGCGACAGCGCGGCCGGCGTCGGCGCGGTCGAACGCGTGATCGGCAGCGGCCTCGCCGTCGCGACGCTCGAATACCTGGACGCGCCGACGGTTGCGATCGCGGCTCAGGGCTTTCCCGGGAAGCTGCCCGGCGGCGGCGGGTTCATGGTGATCGCCGAGGCCGATGGCTCGGCGCCGGAGGCGGCGCGGCTGGCGGATGAGGTGGCGCAGGCCCTGCGTGAGGACGCAAGCGTCGTGCTGGAGCCGCGTGAACGAGCGGACGTCGAGGCGCTCTGGCGATGGCGCGACGGCGTGTCGCTCGCGGTCAGCGCCCGGCTCGGCGGGAAGGTCAGCGAGGACATCGTCGTCCCGTTCGAACGGCTGGGCGAAGCCGTCGCGGCGACGCTCGCGATCGGAGCGCGCCACGAGCTGCAGGCGTGCAGCTGGGGGCACGCCGGGGACGGCAATCTGCACGCCACGTTTCTCGTCGCACCAGGGGATGCCGAGGCGCTGGCCCGAGCACAGGCGGCGACCGAGGAGCTCTTCTCCCTGGCGATCGCGTTCGGCGGCTCGGTCAGCGGCGAGCACGGTCTTGGCTGGGTCAAGCGCGGCCAGCTCGCTCGCCAGTGGGATCCCGCGGCGCTTGACCTGCACGACGGCGTGAAGGCGCTCTTTGACCCGCGCGGCATTCTGAATCCTGGCAAGAAGCTCAGCCGGGCTTGAAACACGCGCCGTTGCGAGCGCCAGCCGCTCGTTGTAGCGTGGGCGCCGATGGCCACGCTCGCGATCGAGGTCTCGAGTTGGTGGTGCAGCCGTTCACCGCCGGGAAGCTCGCGGCGGTCTGGCGCAGTCGGCCGCAGACTTGACACATAGCAATACGATGTATAGATTAGCTGTGTATGAGAGCTGAGGCGCTCAAGGGTCACCTTGACGGACTGATCCTCGCGACGCTGGCCAACCGGCCGGCGCACGGCTACGCGATTGCCCAGACGCTTCGCGAGCGCAGCGACGGCGCGTTCGACCTGCCCGAGGGCACGCTGTATCCGGCGCTGCACCGGCTCGAACGGGCCGGGCTGATCTCGAGCGAATGGTCCACGGAAGCCGGGCGCCGCCGTCGTACCTACAGCCTGACCCGCTCCGGCGGCAGGGCACTTGGCGAGCGCCGCCACGAGTGGAAGCTGTTCGCCACGGCGGTCGAGGCGGTGCTGGCATGAGCTGGTTGGGCGAGTTCGAGGACGAGCTGGCGACGCGCGGAATCCGGCCGGCCGTGCGCGAGCGGCTGGTCACGGAGTTCGCGGACCACATCGCCTGCGAGCAGGGCGCCGCGACAGCGGTCGCGCTGACGCGGCTCGGCGTGGCGCGCGAGATCGCCGGGCAGTACGCCGACGAGCTGGCTGCCGACGGCGCGCGTCACGGTGCGTTCGCGGCGTTCGCAGCGCTCGGCTGCGCGGCCGCCGCGCTGGTCGTCTCGCAGCTGACGCTCGGTCAGTTCGTCGGTTACCCGGGCTTCGACCACGGCTTCAGCGCGGCGCTTGCGCTGCCGGCGATCCTCGCGATGCTGGTCGGCCCACAGGTGGCGCTGGTCGGCGGGACGCTCGCCGCCTGGCGTGCCATTCGACGCCGACGCGAGCCAGTTCTCCCGGCCGCGGAGATTGCGCTTCTGCGGCGCCGCGTGCGGGTCGGACTGCTTGCCGGCATCGTCACGACCGCCGGGCTCCTGCTCTACACCGTGGACTTCATCGGCGTCCTGCCGGCATGGTGGCTCGCCCTCAGCGGTGCGCTTGCGGCCGGCGCGATGGCGGCTCTGGTGGCGGCGCGCCGGGCACTGGCGAACAGCTCGGCGACCGTCGTGTTCGCGTCGGGCCGGGCTGGCGACCTGTTCGACGACGTCCCGGCGCTGCGGCGCCTTCGCGGTCATCCGCTGGCGCTATGCGTCAGCGCCGCGGTTGCCAGCGGCGTCGTGGTGACGCTCGCCGAATGGCACGCCGAACGATCGCTCGCCGAGGGATTGCAGCGCGGCATCTTCGAGGCGGTAGTGCTGAGCGTCGGCTTCGCCGTGCTGGGGCGAACGATCGGCGCCAGGCGGTAGCCGGCGCCGCCTAATCCAAGACGTAGGCGAAAACCGGCCGAAGGTCCGCACCGCTACCGTTCAAGTGACATACGCACGAACGTGAGGAGCGACGATGACGCTGCCAGTCGAGGGCTACCAGCTGAAGGGCATCTCGTCGAAGGCCTACGAGCATCCCGCGGACCGCGCGGCGACGGCCTCACTGCAGTCGATCCCGTACCTCGATCGCGTCGTGCGCAAGCTGATCGAGATGGGTTACGAGCGGGCGCTGCGCCAGGCCTACCTCGGCTCATCCGTGCGGCTCGGCGAGGATCAGCTGCCGAAGGTCTGGCGCTCGCACGCGCGGGCGTACAGGACGCTTGACCTCGAGCCGATCCCGGACCTCTACCTGACCCAGTTCCCGGTGGCGAACGCGTCGACGATCGGCGCCGGACGGCCGATCGTCGTGCTCCAGTCCGGGCTCGTCAAGCTGCTCGACGAGGAGCAGCTGTACGCGGTCTTCGCGCACGAGGCCGGGCATGTGCTCTCCGACCACGTCCTCTACGGCACGGCGCTGACGATCCTGACCAGCCTCAGCCGGCTGCCCGGAATCCCGCTGCCGCTGATGCCGCTGCGTGCTGCGCTGATGGAGTGGTACCGCTCAGCCGAGCTGAGCTGTGACCGCGCCGCGGCGCTGGTGACGCGCGACCCGCTGACGGTCTGCCGCGTGCTGATGGTGATCGCAGCCGGCGCGGAGGCCAAGCGCCTCGACCTGAACGTGTTCATGAAACAGGGGGAGGAGTACCGCGAGAAGGGCAGCGGACTCGAGCGGCTCTCGCGGCTTCTGCTCGACCTCAACGTCACGCACCCGATGCCCGTGCGTCGGATCCACGAGCTGATGGAGTGGGTGGGCAGCGGCGAGTACGACAGGATCGTGGGGGGGTCCTACGTAACGCGCGATGAGCCGGCACGGCCGCGCGCCGAGGCGGGCGACGCCGTCGCGCACTACGCCGAGCGCTTCAAGAACGTCTTCCGTGACGCGGGCGAGTCGATCGGCGACGTGGGCAAGCAGCTGAGCGACTGGCTGCGCGCCAACGGCGACGACGGAGAGGACGGGCAGCAGTGACGTGCTCGCGAGCGCTCGGCAATAGCTGCGCGCAGGGAGCGTGTTGCGGTCGCTGTCGCGGCGTCTCGCTCGCGCGCTGAGGCTCAGGGTGCCAGCACGAAGGCGTTCGGCGTCGTCGGGGAGCCGTTGTCCGGCGGGGCTGGAAGGACGACTGTCGCTGCGGTGGCGTGCAGGTGAATCAGGCGAAAGCCGTGGTAGTCGATCTCGCCGACCGGCCGAAACTCCGATCCCCAGAGCCCGCTGAGCGGGGGGTTCGAGACGGGGTTGAGCGCGCGCTCGCCGGCACCGCGCTCCGGTTGCACCATCACCCACAGGTCGGTCGTGTGCAGGGCAGCGGTCAGCGGTGCGCGATGCATGTACAGGCCGGCGAGTGCCAGATCCAGGCCGGGCTCCACTGCCACCGGCGCCCCGCGTGCCTCGGCCGCCAGACGCACGCTCGCCCCGCGCCAGTCGGTCGCTGCCTGATAGCGCCAATTGCCCTCGACTGCGATCACCGCGACGATGCAGATCGCGCTGTAGGCGAGCAGCGGGACGCTGCGCAGGCGGGTGAGTCCGTAGGCGGCGAAGGGCGCCACGCAGATCCAGACCCCGAGCAGGTTGCGCGCCAGCAGATGGTCGTCGATGCCGGTGAGGGCGGAAAGGACCGGCAGGCCGGCTCCGGTGAGCGCGACCGCCCCGAGCAGGAGGGTCGCGCGGCGGTGGCGGGTTCGCACCAGCGCAAACGCCACGGCGATCCCCACGATCACGATGCCGGCTCCCTCCAGCCACGCGGAGGGAACGTTGGTGCCCATTGCGAACTGGCGCACGATGCCCTCGAGCCGGCCGCTCAGCGACTCGGCGGCGATGTAGGCAGTTCGATCCGAGTCCCCGCTCTGGGCGAGAAACACCGCCCACAGCGGAGCTGTCGCGACGGCTACGCCTCCGAGGCACAACAACAGCCGGGCCCGGGCTCCGGGCAGCCTGACGAACAGCACGCCAACTTCCGCGACCAGCAGGAATGCGGTGAAATAGTGCGTCCACAGACACAGCGCCGCCGCGAGGCCCCAAAGCAGCCAACGTCGCCACGACGGCCGCTCCAACAGCGCGCCCAGAGCCCACACCGACAAGGCGCCGGCAAGCACCAGCAGTGCGTATGAGCGCGCGTAGATCGAGTAGGACAGGAGCACCGGGCTGATCGCGCAAAGCCACGCCACCACCAGGGCCAGGCGAATGCTGATGAAATTGCGCATCGCGAAAAACGAGACCGGCGCCGTAAGCGACCCGGCGAGCAGTGAAACCATGCGCAGCGACGTCTCGGAGTGGCTCGCGCTGAGCTTGACCCACAGCCAGGTCAGCACGTAGTAGAGCGGCGGCGTCGACTCCGTGGCCTTGACCCCGTGCCACACCGCGGCGAACGTCGACTGGTTCACGATCTGCGCCGTGAAGACCTCCTCGTAGCCGAGGCCCTGGTCGCCGACGAAAACCGCTCGCAGCACCACGCCGAGCGCAGTGATCGCGGCCAGCAGGACCCAGGTTGCAGTCGCCGACCCAGCCCTACGGCGGCCTGGCTGGTCTGCAACACCTGCTGGAGCGTGCTCCCCAACGCCGATCACAGCCGTCTCCCTGGGCCCTTTTCGCGCGGTCGCCGTCCGCGGCCAGCAACGAGCTGCTCGCGCCCGAGAGCCTATCGGTCGCAGATGCGCCGGCGCCCCTCGCATCGGCGAGTGTCCGGAGTACAGGCGACGGCCGGAATCGAACCGGCGTACACGGCTTTGCAGGCCGCTGCGTAGCCACTCCGCCACGTCGCCAG
>PMKB01000296.1 GCA_003157595.1 Solirubrobacterales bacterium | reverse complement strand
ATGCCCGACTACATCATGCGCTGGCTCGCCTCGCGCTTCCTCGCCACCGCCGCCCAGGAGGAGCTCGGCATCCTCACGCCGGCGGTGCGGGCGCGGCAGTCGGCCGAGCACGCGGCCTTTGCCGTGCACTCCTCGGACACCTCGGTGCCCGCCAACGCGCTGGGCGCCACCGCCCTGCCGGGCAACGGCGGCGCCGTTGTGAAGCCGGCCAGCGCCGCGTTCACCGACTCCCCACCGGTCGTTCCCGCCCGGCTGCACGGTCTCGACCTCGGCCCGGCGTGCACGCAGTGCGGCGGCATGATGCAGCGCNNCGGGCCGCCAACAGCAACCGCGCCGGCGGCGTGATCTCGCGCCGGCGAGCGCGAGCGGTTGCTCGAGCGCCAGCGGGCGCGCAACGCCCGCTGGGGTCTGGGCGTGCCGATCATCCGAGTGGAGATGTGGGCTGGTGCATGCACCAGCCCGAAAAGCCCGACAGGTCAGGCGGCGGCGAGGTACTGCGTGAGCGGCAGTTCGGCGCGGCCGACGTGGCAGGAGTCCCAGTCCGGGGCACCGATCAGCTGGCGGCGGAGCGGATCGCCGATCGCCGCGTCGAGCTGCTCGTCGCTGGGGAACTCGCGCTGGACGATCCAGCGGGGGGCGTAGCCGAAGAAGACGACCATCCGCGTGCGGTTCGAGAGGTTGGTGCTTCGGCCGTGCCAGATCCGGCGCTCGAAGAGCGTGACGTCGCCGGCCTTGGCCAGCACCTGGATCGCACCCTGCGGCGTCTGCCCGGGGGTGCGCGGCAGAAACTCGGTCCAGCGGTTGCTGCCGGGGATCACCTCGAGGTTGCCCATTCCCGGCTCGTCGCAGTCGCTCAGCCAGTAGCCGAGCTTGGCCGACAGGCGGGCGCGGTAGTCGAGGTCCGCGGTCTGGCGTCCTCCGTCCTCGTGCCAGCGCCAGGCGTTCGGCGCCTCCTGCTCGGGCGGGTGCACGTCGATGTGCGAGTGGTAGATGTGGAGGTTCGGCGTGAGCGCGCCGGCGAGCACCCCCATCAGCCGCGGGTCGACCGCGAGATCGGTCAGGCGGGGGTGCAGGTAGGCGGCGCCGAGCGCGTGGGTGAACCCCAGCTCGGGGTCGAAGTGCTCCTTCGCCAGTGGCTCCACGACCTCGCGCAGCTCCGCGACCTCCTCGGGCGCGAGCACGCCCGGGATGTGGACGAAGCCGTTGCGGTCAAGCTCGTCGAGGATCTCGCGCGTTTGAGCTGCGTCGAAGCGCTGGCTGGCCGTGCTCACCGCGCCAGAGCCTAACAGCCCGGTCAGCGTTCCCGGGTCACGCGCGTTGCGCGTGGAGGCTCGCTCAGCCGACCAGCACGCGGTCGAGCAGCGCGTCGACCTCGGCGCGCTCGATCGAGACGGCAAGCTCGTTGGCGATCGACTCACGCGTGTAGCCGGCGAGGGCAAGGTCGATCGCGCGTACGCGTGCGGACGCAAGCTGGGGGGTCTGCTCGCGCTCGGCAAACGCGGCCGGCGCCGCCAGATCCGGATCCAGAGGAAACGCCGCCGGTGGCCCCGCGCCCGCAGGGGTGGAGCTCACGGCGGCGTGCGCAGCCCGCCCCAGCTCCTCGATCTGCGCGGCTGTGGCCAGTTCAAAGGCGTCGAACCGCAGGCTCAGCCGCTCCAGTGCGCGGGCCAAGTCGTCGATCGTCGTGTTCAGCTCGTCCACCGACGGCTCGGCATCGTCCTCGCCACGTGCAGCGGCGATGATCTCGCGCGCTTCGCGCTCGGCGGTGCCGAGAATCTCGCCCACCCGCGCACTGACATCCTGCGCGGTGAGCAGAGGGTCCTGCGTGGGTTCGTCGGTCTGCGTCACTGCACTACCTCTGTCGGCGTCCTGGGGTGGATTCTTGAGAGCTTCGCGGCGCCGTGCGTGGGCTTCGCGACCCGTGAAACTCAAGCACACGTCGGGAAAACCTGCCTAGCCAGTGGTGCCCGGGTTGGTGTACGTTCGTCGATACCGATACGACGATGCCAAAGTCATCACACCCACACTCCAAGGGCAGCGACCCCGAACCCGCCGGCGAGCCACCTGCAACGGCTGACGCCGAGGTGTCCGCCGCCGAGCTGCGCGCCCAGGTGGCGATCCTCGCCGACCAGGTGCGCCGGCTCAGCGAGGGCAGCCCAGACCGCAGTGCTACGCACAGGGCGGACGCCAAGAACGCCGATGCGGTCCGGGTGGATGCGTGGTTCGCACTCACCGAGGACCCCCTGGCCGCGGAGCCCCCCCTCCCCACAGCGCCGCTTCCCCGCGACTATGTCCCCCCGCAGCCGCAGCCGCAGGCGGCGCAACCCGCGCAAACAGACCCGACGCCGGGTGAGGGCGCAGTCGGTGAGGGCGACGGCGGCGAGGCCGAGGCCGAGGCCGGTGAGTCCGAGGGCGGCGAGGTCGCAGTCGGAGAGGCCGCGGGCGCCAAGGGCGGCGCATTTTCCGACAACTCCACCCGCCTGGTCGCGAGCGTCGTCGCGCTGGCCGAGCTGGCTGCGATCGAGCTTCGCACGAGCGCCGAGATCGAGGCGGCGGCGATTCGCGCGCAATCGCGCCAGCAGCCCAACGAGCCGACCGGCAACAACCTGCTGGTGCTGTTGGAGCGCCAGCGCCGGATGCTCGCTGCGCTCGCCGCACAGGCCGAGCGCATTGAGCGGGCGGGCGCGGTCATACGCGCGCAGATCCTCGCGCTCGAAGCCGAGCTCGAGCACATCCACGAGCTGCTGGCCGCCGAGCGCCAGGCGCCGTAGGGCGTCAGGGATAGTCGCGCGACGGCTGCCGCGTCAGCGAGCGCCGTGCTTGACGCGGTACATCTCGGAGTCCGCCCGCTTGACCAGCGCCTCGGCGCTGGTCGCCGGGTTCTGCTCGACGACCACACCGATGCTTGCGCGCACGACGAGCAGCCGCTCCCCCGTGCTGACCGGCTGCGCAACGGCCTCCGCCAGCCGCCGCGCGAGCGGCTCAGCGGCCTCGATGCGGACGAGATCCTCACACAGCACGACGAACTCGTCCCCGCCGAAGCGCGCGACGGTGTCGCCGTCGCGGACCTCGCGGCGCAGGCGCTCGGCGACTGTGATGAGCAGCTCGTCGCCGACATCGTGGCCGTGGAGGTCGTTGACCTCCTTGAAGCCGTCGAGGTCGATGAACAGCACGCCGACCGCCGTGCCCTGCCGCCCCAGCCTGGCCAGTGCCACCGACAGGCGGTCCATCAGCAGCTCGCGGTTCGGCAGCTTGGTCAGCGGGTCATGCATCGCGCGGTGCTCAAGCTCCCGGCGCGCCCGCAGCTCGCCCGTCGCGTCACGGAAGCAGATCACGATGCTCTCGTCGTNNCGTCGAAGTCCTGTGGGTCGGCGACGATGCGGTGCACCTCGCGCACCAGGATCGAGATGTCGTGCGTGCCGCCGCGCGAGGGCGGCGAGGGGAGCATCGAGGCGAGCTCGTTGTTCCAGGTCGTGAGCGTCCCGCCGCGGTCGAGCACCGCGACGCCAAAGGGCAGCGCGTCGAGCACGCCTCGCATCAGCGTCGCGTAGCCGCGCAGAGCCTCCCACGAGGGCGCAGTCGCCAGCCGCGGCACCGGGCGTACCCGATCCGTCTCGGCCACCGGGTCGATCTCGGAGTGCGTCGTGCTCACCTCAACACGCGAGTCTATGTGCAGCACCGGCCGGAGGCTTGGGTGGAAACCTAACCGCCCCCCCGATCGGAACACAATCGGAACCCTCGCCCCATGCAATCTGGCCACTTGTTGGGCTTATGTCAAGCGGCTGGGTTAAGAAAGTCGCATTGAGCGGCGGACGCGAGCGGTCCGAGGCGGCTGCACCCGTCGGCCGCAGGCGCTCCGCCAGTCCGCAACGGCCACTAGCCTCTGTCGCGTGCCCGACCGAGATCAGGAGAAGCACGCCGCCGCGCAGGCCGCCGCGGCTCTGGTCCTGGACGGGCAGCTCGTGGGGCTGGGAACGGGCAGCACCGTCGCGCACCTGCTGCCGGCGCTCGCCGCGCGCCGGCTCGCGATCCGTTGCGTCGCGACCTCTCCAGAGACCGAGCGCCTCGCGCGGGAGCTCGGCCTCGCCGTCGTGCCCTTCTCGGGCATCGAGCGTTTGGACATCGCGATCGACGGCGCCGACCAGATCGATCCGCAGGGCTGGCTGATCAAGGGCGGCGGCGGCGCGCACACCCGCGAGAAGGTCGTGGCGGCGGCCGCCGCACGCTTCGTCGTGATCGGCTCGGCGGACAAGGCGGTCGCGCGGATCGGCCCGCCGGTCCCGCTCGAGCTGCTGCGCTTCGGGATCGACGCCACGCGCGCCTCGCTGGGATCGGTGCGCCTGCGAGACGTCCCCCCAAGCCCTGACGGCGGTGTGATCGCCGACTACGTAGGAGAGTTCTCGGACCGCGACGCGCTGGCAGCGCTCCTTGACGCGACCCCCGGGGTCGTCGGTCACGGGATCTTCCCGCCGTCGCTGACCTCCGACGTCCTGCTGGCACTCGACGGCCGCGTCGAGCATCGCGTCCTGGGCTGAGACGCGGGCCGGCCCGGGGCGGCATGCGTCGTGTGGGTGCTCTGTGCCGGCGGACGCTCGCGCGGCCCGACAAGCCCAGCCGGGGGTGGGCTCAGCCGCCCCGCGACTTCAACAGCGGCTTGTAGGCGCCGTGAACGAGCTTGCGGCTCAGCCCGCGGGGGCCACCGAACAGCCCGAACACGGCGCGCATCTGCGGGCGGTCGATTATCACCACGGCCTTCCCGCCGGCCGCGGCGGCCGCGATCGCCGCTGCGACGCGCTCGGGCGCCATCGCCTTCTCGAGCGTCGCACCGCCGGTCGGCCCCCAGGCGATCTCGCCGCGCATCTGGTCGGTGCGGACGTCGCCCGGGCAGACCGCGCAGGCGTGCACGCCGGTCCCAGCCAGCTCGTGGTAGAGCACCTCGGCGAGCCCGACCATCCCCCACTTGCTCGTGCAGTAGGACGCATATGACGGTCCGCCGATCAACCCGAGCTCGGAGGAGACGAGCACGATCGAGCCGTGGCGGCGCTCGCGCATCCCGCCGAGCACGCTCTGGCTGAGCCACAGCGCCGCCCCCACGTGCAGCCGCCAGGCCTGCTCGAAGTCCGCCGGCTTGACGTCCTCGACGAAGTCGCGCTGCAGCACGCCGGCGCAGCTGACCAGCACGTCGACCGGACCCAGCGCGCCGACAACCTCCTGGACCGCGCGCGCGCACTCATGCGGGTCGGTCAAGTCGGCCGCCACGACATGAGTCTGGCCGCCGATCCGCTCGGCCGCGGTCGTCAGCGCTGCGTGGTCGCGCGCAACCATGCCGACGCGCGCGCCGAGCGCGACGAAATGCTCGGCACTCGCCAGGCCGATCCCGCGCGAAGCTCCTGTCACCAGCACCGTCTGTCCATCGAAGCGCGACACAGCGTCCTCCCCGGTTTCGAGATCCAGGCGCGCACGCTACGACACCCGCTCGGCGCGCGCATGGCCACCCGCGCAGGGCCCGGCGTTTTGCCGGCGCGAGACGCAGGCCGCAGTCGCGCGGCCGGCCGGCTCAGCGCGGGGCGAGCAGGTGGTGGGAAACCATCCACTCCTGCCCGTCACGCAGGCCCCACATCTGCCCGGTGGAGAGCAGGAACAGCCGCCAGCCGGCCAGCGCCCGCGCGGCGTGGCTCTCGCCGAGAGCCTCGCCCAGCACGATCCGCGCGCGCCCGGCGTGCGCGTCGAGCCGTTCCAGCCAGGCCGACAGCGTCCGCGCGTAGTGCGTCCCGGACACCGCCCAGCTTGCACGCACCTCGAGGTCGCGCTGGAAGCGCAGCAGCAACTCGTGCGATGGCATCCGCCCGGCGGTGAAGAAGCGGTCGGCCGCCCACGTGCCGGCGAACTCGTAGGCCAGGCGCCGGTGTGAGAAGACGTGCACGAAGAGGCGCCCGTCCGGTTCCAGCCAGCCGGCGATGCGTGCGAGCAGCGCCTCCCAGTTGCGCATGTGCTCGAACATCTCGATCGACACGACGCGGTCGAAGCGACGCCCCGGAGTCAGCGTGTTGACGTCGGCGGTGATCACGGTCAGGCGATCCTGGAAGCCCCGCCTATCGCGGACCGACTCGATCCACGCACGCTGCGAGGCGGAATTGGACACCGCGACGACGCTCGCCTGCGGGTAGCGCTCACAGATCCACAGCGACATGGAGCCCCAGCCGCAGCCCAGGTCGAGCACGCTCATGCCGTCCTCGAGCCCGGCCCGTTCGCACGAAAGCTCGAGCATCGCCTCCTCCGCCACAGCGAGATCGGCGACCCCGTCGCCCCACCAGCCGCACGAGTACTTCAGCCGCGGCCCGAGGAACAGCTCGAAGAACTCGGCCGGCAACTCGTAATGCTGTTCGTTGGCGCTCGCCACCGACTCGGCGATCGGGCCGCTGCGCATCGTCTCGACCAGCTCACCGAGCCGCTGCTCCTGCTGCTCGACGCCGCCGCGCTGCTCTTTGCGCAGACGCGTGCGGGCGCCCGCACGCGCGCCGGCCGCCAGCACCGAGTCCGGCAGCAGCCCGCGCTCGAGCGCCCGATCGAGCAGTCCGTACCTCGCACGCGCCAGCACGCTCATCAAAGCCCACCTACGCAGATAGATCGAATTCGGCTCACAGCGGTCCTATCCGCATCGTCGCAGGCGCAGTCGGGGAAGCGGCTGGAGGGTGCTTGCTTCCTCTCGCGGCGATCGGGACGACGGCTCCCGAGCCACAGGCAGACGATCTATGTATAGACTGTCTACTTATGGCCAGCACAGAGCTCCAAGGACACCTCGACGGGATGCTGCTCGCGATCCTCGAAGCGGGACCGCTGCACGGGTATGCAATCGTGGAGGAAATGTGCAGGCGCAGCGACGGCGAGTTCGATCTCGCCGAGGGAACGATCTACCCGGCGTTGCATCGGCTCGAGGCCGCCGGCCTGCTGTCGAGCAGCTGGGAGGTGGTCTCCGGGCGCCGCCGCCGCGTTTACGCGCTCTCGCACAGCGGCGCGGCCGCGGTCAGCGAGCGGGTCGCCAGCTGGCAGGCCTTCCGTAGCGCCGTCGACGCCGTCTTCGCTCCAATCGCGTCGCAGGCACAGCTGTGAATCCAATCGCCGAGTACCTCGCCGAGCTCTCGCGCCAGTTGCGTCGCAGCAAGCGCAGACGCATCCTCGCCGAGGTGCGCGCGCACCTGCTCGAGGCCGCCGCCGCCGATGCGAGTCGTGGCGTCGATGCGGACCGCGCGGCGCAAAGCGCGGTCGAGCGGTTCGGCCCGCCCGCGCGCGTCGCCAGCCAGTTCAACGCCCTGCGCCGCCATCCACGCGCCCTGCTGCAGCGAGCCGCAGCCGTGATGTTGGCCGGCGCCGCGATGGCGACGCTCGGAACCGCAACGGTATGGGCGATCGGACCCGGCAGCACCCCCGGCAAAGTCCACGCCCATCAAGTCCACGCCCATCACCACGTGCACGCGCGAGCGATCGGCGCGGACGGCCGATGAGCATCCCGCCCGAGCACCCCGATCCCGTCGAGCAGGAGCCCGACGCCACGACGCCCGCTCCGGCAACGCTCAGCGCCGACGAGGGCGCCGCCCGGCGCGCAGGGGAGGCCGGCGCTGCCGCCTTCGCGGCCCGCATGGCCAGGCTCACCGCTGCCACGTCCGCGACGTCGGGCGCGGGCCCAGCCGCCACTCCCACGGGCACGCCCGTGACGCCCGGCGTTGCCGAGAGCGCCCCCGTCGCGCACGAAGTCGCCGCGGCGTTCGTGCCCGCGACCCCCTCGTTGACCCCCGCGACGCCCGGCGTTGGCGAGAGCGCCCCCGTCGCGCACGAAGTCGCTGCGGCGTTCGTGCCCGCGACCCCCTCGTTGACCCCCGCGACGCCCGGCGTTGGCCCGGCTGAAGTCGCAGCGCCCACGTACACCGCTGCGAGCGCGGCCGCCGGCGAAAGCGCAACCAGCGGGCTCCGATCACCCGCCGCGGGCGAAGTCGCCGTGCCCACGCTCGTCCCCACGGCCCCCGACGCGGGCGAAAGCGTGGCTTCCACGTTCGGCCCTGCGGAGCCCGCCGTGGGCGACGCGGCGACTCCCGCGTTCCCCTCCGCGACACCC
>PMKB01000198.1 GCA_003157595.1 Solirubrobacterales bacterium | reverse complement strand
GGGACCGGCGGCCTGAACGCCCCGACCCCGACCGCCGGCGCGACCTCGACCGGCTCGAGCACCACGACCGGCGCGAGCGCCGTCACCGGCTCGAGCGGTTCCAGCACCGCGGGCGGTTCGAGCGGGTCATCGGGCGCCAGCGGCCCGACCGGCGCGACGAACTGCTCCGGCGTCGACACGAACCCCTACGACACCGACGCCTGGTTCGTGGCTTTCGCACCCGAGATCCACCCGCGCTTCGTCGTCGCGGTGCTGCTGCCGCACGACGGGGCCGGCGGCACGACGGCGGCCCCGCTGGCGAAGGCGCTGCTCGAACAGGCACTCGCGACGGGCGCCTGAGAGGCCTCGGGCTAGACGTCCAGCTCGATCCGCGACTGCTTCGCGGTGTCGGCCGGGTTCACGATGTGCAGGGTGAAAGGCCGGTTGACGAGGCTCGTGTAGGGGATCTTGAAGATCAGCAGCTCGCCCTGCGACCACCCGGTGTAGGCGTCGCTGTCGATCGCCGGCAGCTGGCCGCCGGCGGGGATCAACGCCGGCACGTAGGTGTAGGGGTTCGGCGTGCCGCCGGTCAACGGCGCATAGCGGTCGCCGAGGCTGTCGGTGATGAAGAACTCGCCGGTCGGGGTGTGCGGGCGGTTGGTCCAGTTGTAGACCTGCATCGAGACCCCGAACCATTCGTCGGCGACGGGCAGCGCCAGCTCCGAGGCGCTGTAGCCCTGCAGGTAGTAGCGATCCTCGTCGCCCCACTGGTTCAGCTGGCGCGAAATCTGCACCTGGTAGTAGAGCTGGCCGACCTGAACGTAGCCAGGTCCGAGATTGTCGGAGTAGGAGGCGTGCTCACCGGCGCCGCAGGCCGATATCGCCGCGGCGCAGATCGCCCCGCCGATCAGCATCCCGAGTCGCTTGCCAACCATCGCCGCGGCAGTCTAGTCGCTCAGCCGCCGGCGATCGTCACGCGCGCGCCGCGGTGGCGGCCATCCTCGAGGATCGAGCGCAGGCGGCGCAGCGCACGGCGGTTCTGGCGGCGCGTCCAGCTGCGTGCGCCGAGCGACTCCATCAGCCGGTCGCTGATCGTGACCGGCTCGCTCTCGACGCTCAGCGCCACGCGCGTCCCGTCGTCGGGCGCCGGCTCGAGCGTGTAGGTCGTCATCGTCCGGATCCGGTTGTACTTGCCGCCGCGCCCCGCCTCGACGATGCGCCACGGCGCGTCCACCTCGATGAAGCTCACGCCCATCCAGCTGAACCGCTGCAGCGGAGCCTTGACGCGAAAACGCGCCCCCGCCCCGCGGCCGACGGGATCCTCGCGCGTCAGATGCCAGTCCGTGAGGAAGTGGTCGGTGAACTCCGCGTGGTTGGCGATGTCGGCGAGGTAGGCGAAAACCTCCTCGCGTGGACGGCCGACGGTGATCGAGACGTTGACGGGATCCACAGCGGCGCGCAGTTTACGCGCTCGCCGGCCGGGGAATGTGTCAGAGCCCGACGCGGGCCGGGTGCCCGGGGGGCGAGTGGCGGATCCGCGCCGCGCTCAGGCTGCGCGGCGCAGCCGAACCGTCTGCCCGTATTCGCTGTGGCGGACACGCTCGGTTGACGCCGGCGCGGCGACACGCAACGGGCGGCACAGCTCGCAGACGACGGCACCCCGCTCGTAGAGGTGCACTTCCTCGCCGATCAGCGGCGTTCGGCCGCAGTCGCAGCAGCGGGCGCGATCGGCCGCGAGCACGCCGACACCGGCGCGCAGGAGCAGGCGCTCGAGGCCCTGGGTCGCCGCAAGACGCCGATCGGCCGGTGGGTGGGATGAGTCGCGCGACATGCGCCTGGAGGTTTCGCCGCCGCCGGCGCCGTTCCTGCGCGTGCATCTCCCCCACCTCGCGGCAGCGCAGATTCGCGCCGCGCCTGCTGGCCCTCGGCCGAACCGACGGCACAAGCCACCCGACGTCTGTCCAGCCGAACTTGACGGCGCACTATCGGTGGCCGCCCGCTGTCTCTATCATGGGGCATCGAGATCCCCCCGGGAGGCAGTGACATGAACGAGCGGCGTTCGGAGACCGTTGCGGAGAACCTGCCGTTTCGATGCGCACACTGCGGGGAGGTGACCACGCTGACGGTCGGCGACCCGGCGACGGTCTGCGCGGTCTGCGGGTCCCCGGCACTCGAGCCGCTCGAGCTGCCGTCGCAGACCGCCGGCGCCACCGCCGTCGAGGCCGGCGAACCGCAGGAGGAGCGTGAGCTTCCGGTCTGGCTTGCCGAGCCGGCTGCGCTGCTCGGCGACCCCGGCGAGTACATCTGCTTCGAGGACGGCGACGAGGTCGTCGTCGTACCGCTGACGCGCGAATGGACACGGATCGGCCGCGGCCTGGCGGCCGACGTCCGCTTCGACGATCCGACCGTGTCGCGCCGCCACGCGCTGATCGTCCGTGGCGCGGACGGCCTGCGCGTGCTCGACGACCGCAGCCTCAACGGCGTGTTCGTCAACGGCCAGCGCGTCGAGTGGAGCCCGCTCGCCCACGGTGATGAGGTCCGCGTCGGTCGCCACCGGCTCTACTACGCGACGCTCGCTGCGGTCGGTGCCGCGACACCGACGACCTAGCGGGCCTTCCCGAAGCGTTGTGGCGGAAGCGGCGCCGACGATCACGATCGCCCGCTGATCGTGGCGGCGATCGCGATCGTCGCGTCAGCCCTCGCCGCGCACCCGGGCGCCGAGTGGGCCGGCGCCCCGGAGAAGGCAGCCTAGAAGCCGTCTCGATACTCCGCGCGCGGGGCTGGCGAGCCGCGGATCGAGCCGGTCAGCGCGCAGGGGGCCGCGGCAGGCACAGCCATTGCCGCGACCAAGGACGCCGGCAGCCACGCTGATCCGCCGCCGCCTGCGCGGGGGTACTGAGCGGGCTTCCTAGATCACCACGGCGCCGCCGGCGACGAACGGCGCAGCCAGAACCTGCGCCCACGCCGCGACCCGCTCGCGCAGCGTCGCGGCGACGGCCGCGGCGGCGGAGCGCCGGACCCACACCAGCACCGTCGGCCCGGCGCCGGAGATCGTCGCCCCGAGCGCGCCCAGCTCCGTCACGCTGCGCATCAGCTCGGCCGAGCGCGGGTAGAGGTGCGCCCGGTAGGGCTGGTGCAGCAGATCGCCGAGCCCGCGGGCCACCAGCCCGGAGTCGCCGCCGGCCAGGCCGATCATCAGCAGCGCGCCGTGAGCGGTGTTGTAGACCGCGTCGGCCAGCGGCACCGACGCGGGCAGCGCAGCGCGCGCACGCTGAGTGCCCACGGCGCGGTGCGGTACGACCAGCAGCGCCTCGAGCTCTGCGGGCGGCTCGAGGCGGTACGGCTCGCCGTCGGCGCAGACCACCACACCGCCGAGCAGCGCGGCGGCGACGTTGTCCGGGTGCCCCTCGAGGTCGGTGGCCAGCTCGAGCAGCGGTGCGTCGCCGCCGCTCAGCGCCTGCGCCGCCACCAGCCCGGCGACGACCGCCGCTGCGCTCGAGCCCAGTCCACCGCTCAGCGGGATCTCTGAGCGCACCTCGAAGCGGTGGCCGCTCGCCGGCGCCAGCCGCTCGAAGGCGACGACCACCAGATTCGAGCGGTCGCGGCGAACGTCAAGCTCGCTGACGAGCTCGAAGCGCTCCGCCTCGCTCACCTCCAGTTCCAGGTACAAGCCCAGCGCGGCGGCAAAGCAGTCGAAGCCCGGCCCCAGGTTCGCCGATGAGGCCGGCACCCGAACCGTCACCGACGCGCCCACTAGCCGAGCACCGCGCGCTCGATCGCGCGCAGCTGTGGCTCGCAGGGGACGACCGCCCCGACCTGCTCGAGCGCGACATCGGGGTCCTTCAGTCCGTGGCCGGTGAGCACGCAGGCGATCCGCTCGGCGCCGTCGGCGCCGTATTTGAGCAGCCCCGCAACCGAAGCGGCCGAGGCCGGCTCGCAGAAGACGCCCTCGGTGGCGGCGAGCAGACGGTAGGCCGAGAGGATCTCATCGTCGGTCACGGCGCGAATCGCCCCGCGCGAGGCGCGCATCGCGTCGATCGCCTCTTCCCAGCGCGCCGGGTTGCCGATGCGAATCGCGCTGGCGACCGTCTCGGGGTCCTTCACCGGGGCGCCGTTGACGAGCGGAGCGGCGCCCGCCGCCTGGAAGCCGAACAGGCGCGGGGCCGCCCCGGCCTCGACGAAGCCCTTCCAGTAGGCCGTGATGTTGCCGGCGTTACCGACCGGGATGCAGAGCGCGTCGAGGCGGCCGTCGAGATCCTCGAGCAGCTCGAACGCCGCCGTCTTCTGACCCTCGAGACGGAACTCGTTGACCGAGTTGACGAGTGCGATCGGGTGGCGCGCCGCCAGCTCGCGGACCAGCTCGAGCGCCGTGTCGAAGTTGCCGCGCAGCGCGATCACACGCGCACCGTGGACGAGCGCCTGGGCAAGCTTGCCGGTCGCGATCTTGCCGTCCGGGACGATCACGGCGCCGCGCAGCCCGGCCTTCGCCGCGTAGGCGGCGGCGCTGGCAGCCGTGTTCCCGGTCGACGCGCAGATCACCGCCTGGGCCCCCTCGCGCACCGCCGCCGACACCGCGCAGGTCATTCCGCGGTCCTTGAACGACCCGGTCGGATTGGTCCCTTCGAGCTTGAGGTGGACCTCGGCGCCGACGCGTTCGGACAGCCGCTCGGCCAGCACCAGCGGCGTGCCGCCCTCACCGAGCGTCACGACGGGGTCGGTCGGCCCGAACGGCAGCCGGTCGCGGAAGCGTTCGATCACCCCGACAGAGCGCGCCTGGCTCATACGAACTCCTCGTTGATGACGGCGATCGCTCGCGGCGCCGCGCGAACGTGCTCGAGCGCCTCGATCGCTTCGAGCGCGACGGTCAGCTGCGAGCGCGGCAGCGGGTGGGTGACCATCATCAGCTGCGCGCGCTCACCGAGGCCCTGCTGCACGACCGACTTGATCGACGCGCCGACATCGCCGAGCAGCTGCGCGACCTGCGCGAGCACGCCGGGGCGGTCGTCGACTTCCATATGCAGGTAGAAGGCCGACACGACGTCCTCGATGATCGGCAGCGGATCGAGCGGCGCCGCCAGCGTCTGCGCCCCGCCGATCGCCGCGACGACGTCGCCGAGCACCGCGCTTGCGGTCTGGGACCCGCCGGCCCCCGGCCCCGACATCGTGATCTCGGTGATCGCCGCCGACTCGACGGTGACGGCATTGAACGCGCCGCCGACCGACGCGAGCGGATGGCCGCCGTAGAGAAACGTCGGATGCACCCGCACCGAGATGCCCTCGGCGAGCCGTTCGGCGGTGCCGATCAGCTTCAGCGACAGGCCGAACTCGCGCGCGTAGGCGATGTCGTCGCTGGTGATCTGCGTGATGCCCTCGCAGCGAACCTCATCGATGTGCACCGGCACGCCGAAGGCGAGCCGCGCGAGGATCGCCATCTTCGCCGCCGCGTCCGCGCCGCCCACGTCGTCGGTCGGGTCGGCCTCCGCGAATCCCAGGCGCTGCGCCTGTGCGAGCGCGTCAGCGTAGTCGCAGCCGCTGCGCGTCATCTCCGTCAGGATGAAGTTCGTCGTCCCGTT
>PMKB01000105.1:5703-5962 GCA_003157595.1 Solirubrobacterales bacterium | reverse complement strand
GGTCGACGATTTCGACACCGGCTACAGCTCACTCGGATACCTGCGGCAGTTCCCGATCGATTCGCTCAAGCTCGATCGCAGTTTCATCACCGGGCTGGCACGCTCGGGCGAGGCCAACGCGCTCGCACACACGCTGATTCAGCTGGGCAAGACGCTCGGTCTGCGGACTCTTGCCGAAGGCGTCGAGGCCTACACCCAGCTGTGCCAGCTGCAGCTCGAGGGCTGTGATCTCGCTCAGGGCTACCTGTTCGCCCGTCCG
>PMKB01000105.1:0-5685 GCA_003157595.1 Solirubrobacterales bacterium | reverse complement strand
CGCCGTGATCGCGGCGGTCTTCGTGGCGCTCTTGGATGCGCCGGCCTGCTCGGCCTTGGGAACCAACGCCGGGTACTTGGAGGCGTCCTGGAGGATCGATCCGAGGATCTCGAACGCGCTGCCGACCTTCGTGGCGAAGCTGGCGCAGCCGGCGGGTGCCGCCGCGACCTTCGCAACGGGGTGAGCCTGTGAGGACGCCAGCGGCGCCGCCACCTCGCCGATCCCGATGCCGAGGGTTGCCGCAGCGAGCAGCGCTGTCGCGAACGCTCGGCGCGAGAGTTGGATCGTTGCGCTGCGGTGCGTAGTCATGGCGTCTCCTCGTGGGTGGGTGAGCGTCCGGCCGCGCCCAACAGCTCGAGTCAGGGGCCGCGTGCAACCTAACGCAACGCCGCCGGATGCGCTCGCTCACTCGACGCGCCGGCGCCGGCGTGGGGAGGACCGCCTCTCGACATGCTGAAATACCAGAGGTGCTTCCCTCGAGCGAGGACGCGTCGGTGCGCCCCAGAGGCCATTCGCTGCGTCGCTTCCTCGGCGGGGGCGCGCTGATCGCGCTGCTGACGACCGCGGTGATCTCGACCGCCGCGTTCGAGGGCGTCAGCTCGATCGCCGACGCCCTGGCAAAGGGAGGGCTGATCCGCTCGCCCGACCTCACGCCGACGGCCGGGGATGCGCCGACGACCTTCCTGATCCTCGGCTCCGACGGGCGCGCAAAGGGAGCGGTGGACGCGAGCAGCTCGTCCCGCAGCGACACGATCCTGCTCGTACACCTCGACCCGCGGACCGGGCTGTGGACCGAGATGTCGATCCCGCGCGACCTGTATGTGACGTTCTCTTATCGCGGCAGCCCCTACGCCAGCAAGATCAACTACGCCTACACGCTCGGTGGGCCCGACCTGTCGCTGCACGTGGTCAAGGACCTGCTGCATATCCCGATCAACTACGTCGTCGACCTCAACTTCCTGACCTTCGACAAGGTCGTTGACCAGCTTGGCTGCGTCTACGTCGACGTCGACCATCTCTATCTCAATACCCCGGCGGAGTCGGCGCTCGACGACTACGACTCGATCCATGTACGGGCCGGCTACCAGCAGCTCTGCGGCGAACATGCGCTCGACTACGTCCGCTACCGCCACGACGACAACACGTTCGCACGCGACGCGCGCGAACAGGGCTTCCTGCGCGATGCGAAGGAGCAGCTGGGCCTGAGCGGCCTGCTCGGGCACGCGGGCGGCATCATCGGCGCGCTCTCGAAGTCGATCACCTCCAACATTCGGGGTGCGAACACCGTGGCCGGGCTGCTCGAGACGGTTGTCACCTCGGTGAACGGGCCGATCCGCCAGGTTCAGTTCCCCGATGTCGCGCTTAACGTCGGCGGACAGGACGACCAGACCGCGAGCCCCGGACAGCTCCGGACGGTCGCCAGCCAGTTCCTCGCGCCAACCGTGACGGCGCCCGTGATTCACTCGATCACCACCCGCAAGCACGCAACGGCCCACCATGGCCGGAGCGGAGGATCGGGTGCCGCGGTGCAGACACCGACGGCCCCTGAGCTGACAGCGACGCCGCCTAGCACCTCCGCGAGCGCTCTCACGCTCGCGGTGAACGTTCCGTTCCGGGTCTATCTGCCGACGCTGACGCTGGCATCTGCCTCGCCGGATCCGTTCGATCCCTACTCGGACTACACGCTCAAGGATCCCCAGGGGCACCTTCATTACGGCTACCGGATCGATTGGTCAACCGGATCCGTTGGGACCTATTACGGGATCGAGGGGATGAACTGGACAGATCCGCCACTGTTCGCGCACGCCGACACCGTCGAGCGCTATGGGCGGCGGTATCTCTACGTCGACACCGGCAGCCACGTTCAGGATGTCGGCTGGATCGTCGGTAACGTCCTCTACTGGGTCAGCAACACGATCTTCGAAAGCCTGACCGCCGAGCAGATGTTTGCGATCGCGGAGTCCGCGCAGCCCGTCCGCTGATCGTCGCCGCACCGGCGGCGATACATTGCTGGCGAATGGGGCAAATCCCGGCCGACATTACGGAGTGCATCGGTGGCACGCGCCTGGTACGCCTGAGCCGGCTCGCTCCGTCGGTCGAGCTGTACGGCAAGCTCGAAGCGGGCAACCCGGGCGGGAGCGTCAAGGACCGCATCGGCCTGGCGATGATCGACGCGGCCGAGCGGGAGGGTCGGATCGAGCCCGGACGCACGACGATCGTCGAGGCGACGAGCGGCAACACGGGCATCGCGCTGGCGTTGGTCTGCGCGGCCCGGGGCTACCAGCTGGTGCTGACGCTGCCGCAGGGCATGAGCCGCGAGCGCATCGCGCTGCTGCGCCACTACGGCGCGCGTGTGGAGATCGTCGAGTCGATGGGCGGCATGGGCGAGGCCGTCGCGGCGGCGCGTGAGCTCGCGCGCGAAGCCGACGTCTTCCTGCCGGACCAGTTCTCAAATCCCGCCAACCCGGAGGTCCACCGTCGCACCACGGGTCCGGAGATCGTCGAGGCGCTGGACGGCCGCGTGGACGCGCTGGTGGCCGGGGTCGGCACGGGAGGGACGATCACCGGCGTCGGCGAGGTGCTGCGCGCGCGCAACCCGGGCTGCCGGATCGTCGCGGTCGAGCCGGCGGCCTCGGCGGTGCTGAGCGGGCGTCCGGCCGGTCCACACCGCATCCAGGGCATCGGCGCGGGNNCGGCGCGGGCTTCGTGCCGGCCGTGCTCAACCGCGAGCTGCTCGACGAGGTGATCACCGTCGGCGATGAGCAGGCAATCGAGACGGCGCGGCGTGCGGCGCGCGAGGAGGGTCTTCTGGCCGGCATCTCGTGTGGCGCCGCGCTCGCCGGCGCGCTCGAGCTCGCCGCGCGCGAGGAGTTCGCCGGCAAGCGGATCGTCGTGATCCTCCCCGATTCCGGCGAGCGCTACATGTCGTTGGCGTTCTTCTCGGCCTAGCGGAGGGCGCCGCGCGCTCGGCCGGACTCGGACCCCGCGCGCCCCGTCAGGCCTGCTCGCTACTCTTTATTGGCTATGGACGGCTTCTCCTCGCTTACGCGCGTGGTGCGCGAAGTGCGCCGGGATCTCGACGCCGCGCGTGAACGTGATCCCTCTGCCGCAGGTGTCGGGCCGGCTGAGATGCTCGCCACTTGGCCCGGTGTCCAGGCCCTGCTCGCGCACCGCGTCGCCTCGGAGCTGCACGGCGCGGGCGTGCCGCTACTGCCGCGCGCGATCGCCTATGTCGCGCGAGTGCTGACCGGGATCGAGATCCACCACGCGGCGCAGGTCGGAGAGGGTCTGTTCATCGATCACGGCGCGGGCGTCGTGATCGGCGAGACGGCCGTCATCGGCGACGGCGTGACCCTCTATCAGGGCGTGACGCTGGGCGGCACCGGCTTCGAGACCGGCAAGCGCCACCCGACGGTGCAGAACAACGTCACGATCGGTTCCGGGGCCAAGCTGCTCGGCCCGATCGAGATCGGCCACGGAGCGAAGGTCGGGGCCAACAGCGTTGTCGTGCGTGACGTGCCGCCGAACTCCACGGTGGTGGGCGTGCCCGGGCATCCCGTGCGCATCGACGGGCGCCGTGTCGAGGGCCCCGACACCGACTGGATCCACCTGCCCGACCCTGTCGCCGATGCGATGCGTACGCTCTCCGCGAGAGTGGCCGAGCTGGAGCGCATGGTCACCGAGCTCGGCGGGACTCCGCCCGCCGTCGAGCCCGAGAACGTGCACGCGCTGCGCCCGGTGCGCGGCCGCAACCCGGCCGGCGGCTGACGCGCGGGTCTGTCCGGCGGCGCAGCTCGCAGGATCGCCGGGCGCCACGGCGCCGGCACCTTCTTGCAGCGTCAGTAATAGACGCAGCGGCAGCGATGGCGGGGCCGCGCCTTGTACTCGGCCGACTGGCCGCGGTTCCACAGCCAGTTGTCGAGCACGCTCGGAGCGACACCCAGGCGGGTGCTCAGCAGCTCACAGGCGTGCACCGCGCAGGCGCGGATCTCGTGCTCCTGTGGGCCCATGCGCAGAAGGCGTCCGGAGTCGATGTGGGCCGCCAGCCGCGGGTCGTAGACGAGCACCCCGTCGCAGCGCAGCACGTGGGGGACGAGGTTGTCGGCGAAGATCGTCAAACGGTCGAGATCGGTGAAGCTCGCGACGCCCGCGAGCGCGAGGTTCGCCGGGACGAGCTGGGCGCGCTTGTAGAAGCCGCGGTCGTCGAACATCGACATCCCGTGCGCCAGTCGCGTCGCCAGCGCCTGCGCCGATCCGCCAGACTCGCCGATCAGATCGAGCACACTGGCGCTGCCGAGCCAGTCGCCAAGCGCGCGCAGCGCCTGGGCGTAGAGCGCCATCAGCTCGTGGTCGGCGCTCTGGCCGAGCGTACGCGCGATCGTGGCCGTGTCGAGCGCTCGCAACTCGTGGTTGTTCCATGGGCCCTCGGCGCGAAAGCGATCGCTCAGGCGGCTCGCCACGGTCGCGTAGCCGGAGTGGCCGGGGCGCTTGTGCATGGTCGGAAACCAGCCCGAGCCGAAGTTGATCGCGTCGAGCGTCAGCAGGTAGCGCGCCACCTCTTCGGGCGAGCCGGCGAGGTGGTGGATGTCGGGGTCGAGTGTCGCCGTCGGCGCGGCGACGAGCGCGTCCAGTACCGCGACGTCGATCGTCACCGAGCGCGCCGAGCCGGCGATTCGGGCGCAGTGCGCGCGCACGCCGTCGCATAGCGCCGTGGCGCCTCGCGATCGCCGAGCGGTAGCACCCATGCCACCGCAGAGCCTAGCCGCCCACGCATCTATGCTGGAGCGATGCCCGAACCCACCGTCGCCGAACAGCGCATCGATGCTCTTCTGGAGGGTCTGAACGCGCCGCAGCGCGATGCCGTGACGCACGGCGACGGGCCGCTGCTGATCCTCGCCGGCGCCGGGAGCGGCAAGACTCGCGTGCTGACGCACCGGATCGCCTATCTGGTCCATAGCGGCGAAGCCCGCCCAGACGAGTTGCTCGCGATCACCTTCACCAACAAGGCCGCTCAGGAGATGCGCGAGCGGGTCGAGTTGTTGCTCGGGCGCAGCACGCGGGGAATGTGGGTGATGACGTTCCACGCCGCCTGCACGCGGATCCTGCGCGTCGAGGCGCCGCGGCTGGGTTACACGCGCCAGTTCACGATCTATGACCAGGCCGACGCCAGGCGGCTGATCAAGCAGTGCCTGGAGCGTGCCGGCGCCGACTCGAAACGCTTTCCCCCGGCGGCCGTCCAGGGTCAGATCTCCGACGCCAAGAACCGGCTGCGCGACGCGGCGGAGTATCGCTCGATGGTGGGCTCCTACTTCGAGCAGACCGTCGCCGACGTGTTCGAGCTCTACGAGCGCGAGCTGTTGCGCTACAACGCGATGGACTTCGACGACCTGCTCGGGCGCGCGGTCAACGTGCTCGAGCTGTTCGCGGAGGTCCGCGAGCGCTATCAGCAGGCGTTCCGCCACGTGCTCGTCGACGAGTACCAGGACACCAACACCATCCAGGCGCAGATCGTCGACCGGCTCGCCGGGCACCACCAGGTGATGGCGGTGGGCGACGACGCCCAGTGCATCTACTCGTGGCGCGGCGCGGACTTCGAGAACATCATGACGTTCCCCGACCGGCACGCGGGCACCGCCATTCACCGGATCGAGACCAACTACCGCTCGACACCCGAGATCCTCGCCT
>PMKB01000129.1 GCA_003157595.1 Solirubrobacterales bacterium | reverse complement strand
CGCTGTCGGCTGCGGTCTGGTCGCCGTCAGAGCCCGTCTGGTCTGCATCCGCGACGGTCTGCTCGCGGTCGGCGAGAGTCTGATCAGGCTCAGGCGGCCCCGAAACCGGCATGCTGTCCGGCTCCCGGTCGCTGCGCCCGCCACTGGGGCCGATGTCGCTGCCACCTTGCGCTGGGCTGCCCACCGCGCGACTCCACAGGGTTAGCCACGCGTTTCAGCGAGCCGCATGGCTAACCGATTGACCCAAATAATCCTAGCACCGAGCCGTACAAGCTGATACGTGTGTAGTGCATACCGGGTTTGTTCCGTCTGGTGTCAGGCCGTCTAGTTGATGATCTGCCCGGTAGGTGGCGGGTTAGTGACGGGTGCTGAGCCCGAGCGGGCTGGACATCCCTCGTTGCGAGCCTGACGCGGTTCTCCCGTAGTCGCGCCTGCGCTGTCGCAACGCGCGAAACTCAGCACTCCCTCCGGCTCACGCGTCGCGGTGCGGTCAGAGTTGTAGGCCGCCGCTGGCGGGCATCATCGGTGGTGTTCTGGCGTGGATGGTGTTGATGATTTCGGCGTTGTCGATGCCTTGGAGGTAGACGGATGTGACGCCGAGGTCGGTGTGTCCGAGCTGGCGTTGGATCACGTTCAAGGGGACGCCTTCACGGGCCATCTCAACCGCATGGGCAAGGCGTAGCTGGTGGGGCGCGAATCGTCTGCGCACCCCGGCCTCGACAGCGAGTCGTCGCAGGTGCGTGCGGACCGCGCCGGGCGCCCACGGCCGCCCGCAGGTCGGGCCTTCGATCACGCAGAACAGCCGGCCGATGGGAAGCTGAGCGCGTTGGCTGAGTCAGGGCCGGAGTTGTTCCCAGCCCCACTCGTCCATGCCTACCTCGCGCCGCTTGCCGCCCTTGCCGTGGCGCACGAGCAGCGCGCCGCGGCGCTCGTCGAGATCCGATTCGCGCAGGTCAAGCGCCTCGGCGATGCGCAGGCCGGAGCGCCAGAGCACGACGATCAGCCCGCGCGTGCGGTCGCCGTGGGAGCCTGGGCCGGCGTGGCGCATCACGGCGATGATCTCCTCGACCCGTGGCGGGTCGGCCGGGTAGCGCGGCGGCCGGCCGGCATGGTAGCCCGGCATCGCTGCCGGTGAGCGGCGCCGACCAGCAACATCGATCATCGCGTTCATGGATCCTCCAATCGTCGGGACTGCGGACGACCAGGCGCTCTAGCACCGCCGCGGTCAGCCCGCGCAGCGGCGCTCGGAGCTTCAGCCCGCGGGCCCGGCCAGCGGCGCGCTCGTGAGGTAGAGCGTCGGCCCGTGCCAGTCATCCTCAGAGTCGAGCAGCTCAACGACGAACTGCCGGCCTGGGAACTGCTCGGCCAGCGCGGCCAGCCAACTGCGCTGCAGGATCCGCCCAACCTCGAGGAACGTCTCGTCCTCGACCTCGCTGTCCTCAAAGGGCATCTCCTGACGCAGGGAAACCCGGTTCAACAGCTCCTCGACCCGGCGAAGATCGCCGTCCGCCCGCTGCAGAGTCTCCGCGACCGCGTCGTCGTCGGCGCGATGCTCGATCAAGACGCACCCACGCCGCTCGACGAACACCGGCCAGAACAACCGCCCGAACGCGAGCGCCAGATCCGCGTCACCCCGATCGTGAATCTCCCGCCACGGATCAAACGGACGCCGCCCCACAACCCGGACGGTAGCGCCCGAGCTCGAATACTCCGGCACCGGGCGTCGCCCACCGAGTGCTCGGTGCCGCGCAACGCGAGAGCGGGCGACTACGTCGGACGTCGGCTAGCCCCAGCCGGGTTGGATTGGGATACGAAGTTGGGTGAGGAGTACGCGGCCGCTGCTGTAGTCGATGCGCAGCCGCACGAGCGGGTCGGGACCGCTGCCTGACGCCCACATCGTCGGAGCGATCGTGGTGAGTCGCAACGGCGTGATCGCCCGCAGCGGCGTGAGATAGCCGACCAGCATGGTGCCGTTGCGATATCGCGACGGCGGAAGGTAGAGCTGAGCGCCGCGCGTAGTCAAAGTCAGTGGGTGTCCTGCGATTGTGGCGCTCACGTGCGTGGCAGGCTGTCGCAGCCAGACGGCTAGGCCGACCGCGTCGCACGCCCGTGTCAGGCAAGCCACCCCCATCGACGGCGTTTGCGCGAGCACCGTCGCCGGCGCGACGCGCGTTGCCTCGCCGGCTTGGGGTGGCAACATCGGCGGGCTTGGTGTACGGCTGGCGATGAAGCCGGTTGCCGCGCCGGAGCAGACCAGCAACGCTGCGGCGGTGCTGAGGTAGCGGCGGCGCTGGCGCCCGCGCGCGTTGCCGATCACGCCCAGGGCGACCGGATACATGACGCTACTATGACTAGCACTAAGCGCCCTGTCAAACGAGCGCGCTAAGGAGCACTCACAGAGGAGCGACTACGGGTCTTTTTCTCGTGTTCTTGGATCCGTAAGAGGCGAGTGTCGAGGGTGAGTAGCTCAGCGTCGGCGGCGATGGCGGCGGCGAGCGAGAGCGCGTCGGGGAGCCGTAGCGATCGGTGGCGTCCGCGGAGCTCGGCTGCGAGACGGGCGGTGGGACGGTCGATGGCGATCACGGTCGCGTTGATCGCGTCGAGGAACTCGTCGACCTTGGCGTCCGTTCGTCGTGCGATCGGGCGGACCATGATTTCGGCGTAGACGCTCGCGCTCAGCACGATCTGCTCGCCGGCGGTCATGCGGGGACGGAGTGCGTCGACGGCTCGTTCGTGCTGGTCGTCGGCGGCGTCGAGAAAGGCAATGACGACGTCGGCGTCGAGCGCTACTCGCGCCACTCGCCGCGGAGCTGGTCGAGGTGGCCTGCCGGGTAGGTGCCAGCGGGAAGGCTGCCGGCGTAGCGGGTGATCAGGTCGTCCGCTCGCTCCAGCTCGATGCGACCGTGACCCGAAGCCCGGAGCACAACGTTGTCGCCTGCGGCGAGACCGGCTTGCCGCAGCACGCGTACTGGGATCGTCACTTGGTGCTTGCTGGAGATCCGACTCATGCCTTTACATTCTATCAAGAGCGTAAAGCATGTGCTCGGCCTGCGGTCCGCCACCGCGACCCGCGCTGCTCCTCCTCGCGCGAAGCAGCAAGGATGCCCCGGCGCGCGTCGTGGTCGATGGCCGTGGGCGACGGGCGGCCTTGACACCGCGAGCTAGTGCCGGAGTAATCGTCGACGCCCGCCGCCATCGGCGGCGCCGTCGCCGCCACGTTGGCGTCCCGCGCCGTCCTTTGGGGTGGATCCGGCGGCGCTGCGCTGCTGGATCTCGCGCGCGTGAAGCGACACTCCCCATCGGCGTCGTCTGGCACCACTGGACTGCGTTAGGCTCGGCGAGTAGCCGATGAGCGGATCTCGCGTCTGTCCCGTCAACGGACGATGAAGGAACCCGCAGTCAGAGGGATGTCAGCCGACTGCTCCGGCGCACACGGCCCAGAGGACAGCCCCGCTGAGAAGTTCATCTCGTGTGCCTGCACGCCAATCGCAATGTGGTCCCCTACTGGGAATATCCCAGCGCGGGGGCCGCTGGACACCGCGATGAGCCCGGTGATGTAGGCGATGTCTCCGCTGACATCGAGACAAGTCACCGTGCCTATGACGGCTGTGCGCCCCGCCGGGTAGGTGGCGTCCGCCGGGTAGGTGATCACAAAACCGCCCGTGACGCGGGTGCCCGTCTGGAAGGCCAGCACCGATAAGGTTGGGCTGCCGTACGGCGACCCCAGCGAGACCGTGCCCATTCCGACGACAAGGTGGTTGGTGGAAGCCGCCTGACTGGTCGCCACGGGACCGGCGATAGATGTACAGAGCGCCAGCGCGGCGACGAAGATGAGAAGTAGTCTGCGCATGAAGCCAGCCCCTTTTCCACGGATCGCGGTGATCCGCCTTGTGTGCGGATCACGATGGCTACGGTGACGTGGAATAGCGACCGTACCTCGTGCGGGACGACCTCGCGCGGGCACGAATCTGCCAGCACGGGGGTAAAGATCTGCCCGGCGCGAGCGAGATGGTCATCCGGCAGCCAATGCAGGCGCACATCGTGTGGGGGCAGGCCGACTTGACTTCATCCGTCGCGTGAACTCAGCCGTGTCGGATCTCGCGCGGAGCGGCACCGCCACCCACGTAGAGGCAGAGTGTTGCTCTCCCGAGAAGCAGCAGCGAGCCTGGCGCGATCGCTGACGACTGCTGGTCGTCCCAAGGGGAGCGCTAGGCTCGAGCGTTGACGCTCGGCTCCTGGCCCGAAGAACGACTGGCGCCGGTTGGTCCCGCGCTTCACCTGCTGGTCGTTGGTGCGGTGAGCGATTCCGAGCTGCACGCCCTCGGCGGTCGCCTGGCCGCGGGTTCTGATCCGATCGTCGATCAAAACGCCCGAATGGCAGAGCAACATCGGCGGCGTGCGGCCGCGGCGTGATTGGGCGCGAACGTCCAATGTGACCTTGTCTTCGGTGCGTTTCGCCTATTGATCTTCGGATGAGTAGGCGAACGTCGACTCGTAGGCGCAGCGTCCCTGAACGGAGAACGCTAACGGGCCGGTGTTGACGTCGAGCGAGTCGCTGAGGAGCTCGCGTCCCGGGCGGTCGTGTCCCGGAATGACGCAAGTCACCGTCGGCTGGTCGGGCACGGGCTCGCGCACGCGGAGCTCGACCTTGCCGCCCGCTCTGAACCAGCCGCGGCCGGGGGTGTGGTCGATTTCGATGTCGAGCATCTCCACACCCAGCAGATGCGCCTCCTTGAAGGCCCACGGGAACTGCTTGGTCGGCGTTCCGCCCACGCGTCCCGTAAATATGTCCGCCATCGCTTGACGCTGTTGCAGCTCGCCGCGAGCGTCGACAAAGAGAGCGTACGTCCACGGCGACCCGGGCTCGTCATCGTCGTAGCGGCTGGCCAGCACTGCTTTCATCTGGGCAAGATCAACATCGCCCAAGCGGCCCTCCTCGACGATCCATGAGAGGGCGATGAGGCACTCCCCGTAGGTTGATCGTCCACCGGGAACCCCGGCGATTCGACGGCACGGACAGATCGCTTGGCAGTTGCAGGCCTCAAGGTAGCTTCCGGAGATTTGCCACGGTAGCGTGCCCACGCGCTGATTCTCGCGGTGTGGCGGCTGACGGTCAAGTCGCGATGCCCGCGCGGGCACGACTTGTTGACTGACCCAAACCCGAAGGCGATAATCGCGGCCGCAGCACACCGCTCGTCCGGAGGGGACATATCTTTGAAGACGGCGAGCCGAACGAAAATCGAAAGTCTTCGGCATCCGACATCGGGTAATCGCCAGCTTCGCCAGATCGCGGTTCTCGTGGGCGGCATGAGTGCGGCGCGGGGCGCTACGCGTGTTGACCGGCGTCGAAGCAAGCTTGGCGACGGGTTTGCCGCCGCGCGCACACGGCTGGCACTCATCAGCCTGCTGTTCGGACTGGCGGCCCTCGGCTGGTGGTCGACCGCCGAGCGGATGGCCGGAATGGATCGAGGCCCCGGTACAGATCTTGGCGGGCTCGGCTGGTTCATCGGCGTATGGGTTGTGATGATGGCCGCGATGATGTTTCCGTCCGCATCGCTGACGGTGGCGCTGTACGCCGAGATGACCCAGCGGCGCGGGCTATGGCGCCCGCTGATATTCACGAGCGGCTACCTGCTGGCGTGGAGCGTGGCGGGGGTGGTGGCGTACGGCGCATTCGACGTCGGTAGGAGTCTTTTCGGGTCCGACTTAAGCTGGAATGCCGGCGGCCGGTGGTTCGCCGGGGGCGTGCTGGCGACCGCCGCGCTCTACGAGATCACGCCACTCAAGGACGTGTGCCTCGAGAAGTGCCGCAGCCCCCTGGGATTTCTCGTCGGCTCGTGGCGCGACGGGCGGCGCGGCGCGCTTGAGATGGGGGCACGGCACGGCGCGTGGTGCATGGGCTGCTGTTGGGCACTGATGGCTGGACTGTTCGCCCTCGGAGTGATGAGCCTCGTGTGGATGGCGTTTGTCGCGGCACTCATCACCCTTGAGAAGACGCTTCCGTGGCGTCGTTCGGTGACGTGGGGCACGGCCGTAGTGCTAATCGTCCTTGCGGTCCTAGTCGTCGTCGCACCGCGATCGGTGCCAGGGTTCGTTGTGCCGGACTCCAGCCACCACGCTCGAGCTATGAACGCGATGCGTTAGGTCTGAGCGACTCACACGGGTTCGCGGCAGCGGCAGCACAACTCGAATCCGAGCCGAGTTGGTGTTCAAGTGCTCGCTGCATTTGACGCGCCGTCCGCAGATCGCGAGAATGCGCCTGTGCAAGAAGCGACCACACTCGGGGTTGAGTTCGCACGCGCGCTCGCCGAGAAAGACTCGGCCCGGATACGCGACGTTTTGCACCCCGCGATCGACTTCCGCGGGTTGACACCAGGACGGACCTGGGAGGCAAGCGACCGTGACGCGGTGATCGCGTTGCTTTTCGATCAATGGTTCGAGGAGACCGACGAGATCAAGACACTCGAACGGCTCGAGAGCGACACGTTCGCCGACTGCCAGCGCGTGGGCTATCGCTTCAGCGTCAGTAATCCGGACGGCGACTTCCTCGTCGAGCAGCAGGCATACATCTCCGACCGCGACGGACAAATCGGCTGGATGCGCGTCGTCTGCTCGGGATACCGCCCGACCGCGTCACCCGAATAGCCCACCCGCGCACTACCAGGGACACCAGTGCCGCAGCCGGCGAACGGCGCGCGCGTACTGACGAGGCCATCTACCACGAGAGGAGTGGGCGATGACCCGAAGGGCAGTATCGAGCGACCGGGCCCCGGAGGCGCTAGGGCCGTATAGCCAGGCGATCGTCGCCGGCGGCTTCGTCTTCTGCTCGGGGATGGCCGGCATCGACCCAGCTACTGGGGCGATCCCGGAGGGGATCGAAGCGCAGACCGAGCAGGCGCTGCTCAACCTCGCCGCTGTGCTCGCCGCCGCCGGGGCGTCCATGGACGACGTGGTCAAGACGACGATCTTCTACGCCGACGTTGAAGACTTCAGCCGCCTCAACGAGATCTACGCCCGGCACATGCCCGATCCGCCGCCGGCCCGGTCTGCCCCGGCCAACGTGCGCCTGCCCCGCGGCCTGCTCGTCTCGATCGAAGCGACCGCTGTACTCCCGGCCATCTCGCCGTAGCTCCGGAGGCGCTCGCCATAGCCGCAGAGCCGTCGTGTTGAACCCACAGAGGAGGAATCATGAGTCTGGATCGAGCCAAAGCGATGGCGTACGTCGAGAGCTACGGACGCACATGGGAGAGCTGGGATGTCGAGCGCTTCATCGCACTTCACAGTGACGACGTCGTCTATGTCGCCCACCCACAGGAAACGGTCGTGGGACGGGAGGCGTTGAGACGCTACGTCCACAAGGAGCAGATCGCGCAGGGCGCGGTGAGCGTCCGAATGGGCAAACCGCTGATCGACGCAGACCGCGTCGCGGCCGAGTTCTGGGTCACGGCCACCAACGGCGAGGACGAGGCCTCGATCGCTGGGTGCTTCATAGCTCAGCTCGACGAAACCAGCGGACTCTGCACGCGCTTTCGCGAGTACTGGTTCGACCTGGAAGGCCACATCGATGCCTTCGACGGCTGGGGCGACTAGGCCAGATCCAATCGCACGCGCTCGCACCGGAGGCGGTGGAGGCGTGGACGACCCCAGGCCCTGCGCTGTCGCTTTCGCCAAGTCAAAGCGACAGCCCCTCTCGATCGACCTACGCGACTGCTCCCGCGTGCTTGCGGCATCGACGCGCTGTCGGAACTCGCGCCAAGGAGCAGTAGCGGCCTACTCGTCAGCCCATGGCAGGCCGATGTACCAGCCGGGCGTGTCGCCCGGTCCGAACCAGCTCCAGTCGTCCAGAGTCCCAGCGAATAGGTCGCGGTCGTAGACGGCGTATCGGTGCGAGAGCCACGAGCAGTGGATGCCGCGATCGTGTGCCCACGAGTTCAACGCTTCGCGCTCTGGCTCTTCCGCATCGATGACGCCACAGAGGGCTCCCTCGGTCGAGCCGAAGTGCTCCACCCACACGACGTACGGCGTCGGCGCATTCACGCCCGCACCGCCAATCGGGCGGATCAAGGAGAGCCCGAGGTCGCCGGCCGCTACGTCCCACGCCACTGACACCAGTCGCTCCACCACACTCGGCCCGCGCATCGACTGATGGTCGCACGGGCGGCACGGTAGCGGCGGTGGTTCATGTTGTTCTGCTCCACGGTCCGAGCGGCACTGAGACGGCTAGGCCGCCGGGGGCCGCTACTTCCTCGAGCCCAAACAGTAGGGCGAACTGTGGGATCGGAGCAGCGGCGCCGCCCCCGGGGCTTTCGCCGAGCGCGGCCGTCGGGTAGACCTCGAGCGCGAGCGTGGACCCTGCGGGTACGTCGGCCGTCTGGTCACCGCTGTCGCAACTCGATTCCGAAGCGTCAATCGTGCATGTGAGTGCCGGGTCGCCGCTCACGACGAGCGTAACCGTGATGGTGTCGTTTGAGCCGGCGGGGACAGGCCCGTTCGTCATCTCGGCGTCTAGGTCTTGCGCGACGAACGAGTTGTTCGACGAGAGCGTCTCCACATTCACCAGCGATGGATCGGCCGCCGTGATTCCACTCGGCGCGCCGTATGACGGCGACCAAACCGGCGGTGCACCGCCGCCGCCGCTTTGACTGTCCAGCGAGAGCGCCGGTACGTCGTCAACGCGGCCCGTGAGCACGCTCGGGTATGCCGCGGCGCTCGTGCCCGCCGGCCCCTGCGGACCGGTCGCGCCGCTTGCGCCGCTTGCGCCGGTTGGTCCCGGCGCGCCCGCGTCGCCCGTCGGTCCTGTCGCCCCGGCCTTCCCCTGCTGTCCTGTAGCCCCAGGCATCCCAGGAGGCCCGACCTGATTCCACGTGATCTGCTGCTCAATGGTCGTGCAATGGCTATCAAGGGCGTTCTTCGGTTGCGAAGGATCGATCAACCGGATCGTCCCAACCCCCTTCAGCATGCACGCCGTATACACCCCGCCGCTGCCCGGAATCGCCGCGTATGCAATGCCCGCGACCGCAAACGCTGCAGCGGCCAACCCAGCCGCCAAGAGCAGCCGTCTTCCCTGCCACCAGGATCTCCTCACCGCTCCTACCCTCCCTCAGCAGATCTCTGAACACCCAACGCCGCAGATCGTAGACACACAAACCCCCGCCGACTAGGGGAAATCCTCCGAAGCGCCTCCCGCGTAGGCCGGGTCCCCCCGAGAGAGCGGACCCGAATGCCTGCGGCGACAACGGCGGCTTTGGTGGTGGCGGCGGCGGCTCGTCGTACGCGGCTCCGGCTGTTATGGCCAACTTCAATGATGCCCCGACCGACCCTGCCGGGTTGAACGGGAACGGCGAGGCGATCCTCTCCTACACGCTTCCCGCGACGAAACTCGTCGCGTGGCCGCAGCTCGTGCTGTTCGAGCCGTTCGTCGGGGTCGGCAACCAGGTCGTGCAGGCGACGCTGACCAGCGGCGGCAGCCCGGTTGCGGGGCAGACAATCGCGTTCAGCCACGGATCTACCGCTCTGTGCAGCGCGCCCACGAACTCCAAGGGAGTTGCGCGCTGCATGATCTCGTCGCCGGACGAGCAGCTGCTGATTCGCACCAACCACTACACCGCGACCTTCGCGGCGAACGGCAGCTACAGCGGGTCAAGCTCGACCGTGCCCGTGATCACGTTCTTCTGGTAGCGGCTCCGGTAGCGCCCGAGTATCAGGAGACGCGAGCGCTTACTGCGCCGTGCGCTCGCGGTTGGGGTCCGATACCCGAGGCAAGACGGCCGAGCCGAAGGCTGGGCGGCGATTTCAAATCCGACCGCCCCGACTAAGGATCGAGCTGGTAACGGCGGGCGATCAACCGAACCGGGGCTGGTCCCGGTGGCGGCGACGGAGGCCTGATCGACGCCGGGAGCGCTCCGCGAGTCCGCCGATCGGGACCGGTGCGGAAACCGCAGTCATCTGCGAGAAGCCCCTGCGCGCCAGGGCCAGCGACCGCCTCAGGGCCGCCGACCTCGCGCCTGCTGGGTAAGCGCCGGCGCGGCCGGACGCGCAAGTTCGCCGCTAGCCGGGCGGGCGGCGCGCGTCCGGGCGTTCAGCGGCGCCGGCGCGCGCCTGCGCGAGCTGCCGACGGACCGCGTACTCCTTGACCGTCGGCGCGGCCTGCTCGGCCTTGGCGAACGCCTCGGCGGCGGCGCTCCAGTTGCCGTCCGCGAAGCGGCAGAGGCCGAGCAGGTTCCACGACCACTCGCCGAAGATCCGCGAGTCGTAGGAGCTGCCGGTGGCGAGGGCGTTGAACTCTGACTGCGACAGGATCCACTCGACGCGGCGTTGCGCGCTCGCGTGCTCGCCAGTGGAGAACTCGAGCTGCGCTGCGACGAGCTCGAGCACCGGCAGTCGCGGGAAGCGCTCGAGCGCCTCATACACGAGCGCCGCGACGTCCTCGCCGGCGTTGGCGTGCGTGAAGCAGTGCCAGATCAGATCCACCCACAGCAGCCGGTCGTCGTGGTCGGGGTGCCCTCGCGCGCGCGCCATCTCGATGCCGCGCATCCACATCGCAACCGCCTCCTCGTCACGGCTCTGCGCGTGGTAGATGCGGGCCAGGTGGTCGTAGTAGTAGACGCGGGTCGGGTTCTCCGCCAGCGCCGCAAGCAGGATCGGCTCATCGCGGGCGTGCTTGTGCTGCTGGTCGCCCTCGTAGCCGAGGTGGTCGAGGGTGATCACGTCGCTGATGCCGACGCGCAGGCCCGCGCGTTTGGCTGCCGCGTGGATCGAGGCGACGATCGACTCGTGCATGCGCCCGCTGAAGCGCACGTCCGGCCGGTTGCGCCACAGGCGGTATTCGACGTAGGGGGTCCAGCCGACACGCGGCACGAGCGGGATCCGCAGCGCTGCGAACTCGCCGGACGCGGCGATGCGCTCACGGCGCTCCTGCGGGTCGCCGGCGCGCACGCGCTCGTCGGCGTCGATGTAGAGGATCCACTCGCCGCAGGCGAGATCCAACGAGCGGTTGCGCGGCGTGGCGAAGTCGCCCTGCCAGGGCTCGTACGCGACGATCGCGCCGTGGCGGCGCGCCACCGCCACCGAGTCGTCGCGCGATCCGGTGTCGACGACGACGATCTCATCGACCAGGCCGCTCAGCGACTGCAAGCAGCCGTCGAGGTGGTCGGCCTCGTCACGGACGATGATCGCGGCCGAGAGCAGCATCACTGGCGGCACCCGCTAACTAGGCGGGTGCCGGGTCAACCCTGTCGGCAGGGCGTGCGTTCTAGAGGTTCTTCGGCGGGACGAGGTACTTGTTGTTACCGCACAGCGACTCAGCGAACTGCTCAAACTCGTCGAGGAACGAGTCGGCGCCACCGTTCTGGTTGTAGTTCTGGATAAACGGCTCGCTCTGGTTCGCCTTGCACCAGGGCAGCAGCGGCGCGATCGGCGAACCGCCGTGCGGTGCTGCGGAGGCCACTCCGCCCATCGCGAAAGACGCCACCACCGGTGTGGCGAAGGCAGTACCGATCAGCATGCGGCGAAGGAACGTCCGGCGCCCGATGCCGGTTTCTTCCACTACGCGTTCGAGTTCGTCAGCCATGACTTGCACACCCCTGAGGTCGTGTTGGGTCGCAGAAAGCTAGCAGGCGATGGCGCGGATTGCACGTTCGGCGGTGTCCGGGTCACCAACGCTCAGCCGGTACCCGCTGGCGGATCGCAGCATCGCCGCGAATGCCGCAAGCAGCTCGGGTGTCGGGTCTCTCGCCGGCGCGAGCGCCGCGCCCAGTTCGCCGAGCAGCTCGACTCCCGCGCAGGGGCTGGCGCTGGTCTGCGTCCCCGTGCGCTCGAGCGCCACTACGTGGTCAGCGCGGGCGACCCGCAGCTGCCACGGAAGGCCGAGCGCTCGGGCGGGGTCAAGCAGCGCCGGACCGCCGGCCCGCGGCAGCTCGGACATGATCGCGGCGAGCTCCGGGACGAGCTCGCCGGCGTCGTCGGGCACGGCCAGCGGCCGCGGCAGCGCGAGCAGCTGCCCGTCGCGAAAGAGCACACGGGCGTCGCCCTGGATCGCCGCGCCGCGCAGGCCCAGACGCAGCGTCAGGATCGTCTTCCCGGCGCCCGGCGGGCCGAGCAGCAGCAACCGGCGCTCGCCCACGTCGACCAGCGCGCCACGCAGCATCAGCCATCCCTGCAGGTCGGCCAACTCGAACGCGCGTCGGTGCGAGCGCTCGTGGATCGCGGCGCGTGCCTCCTGCGCGCCGCTCACGAGCGCGAGCAGGTCGCCCTCCTCGCTGATCGCCAGGCCGTCCTGTTGAGTCTGCACGCGATAGTGCTGCGTGCGAGCGGCGGCCATCGGGTGTTCAGCCGACGCGAGCACGCACTCGAGCTCGCCGACCAGCGCCGGCTCATCGGTCTCGACGGTGACCGCGTGCCACAGCAGGCGGAAGCGCATCTGCGTCGCTATCGGATCAGGCCCTCTCTGCGCAGCTGCTCCAGGCAGCCGTCGACCTCTGCGGCCGGTGGATCGGCGAGCTGGAAGATGCGCCGGACGAGCTCCGCGATTGCTGCGGCGTCATGCTCGCCCGTGCACAGCGTGAAGACGAGCGCGGCGGTTCCGTTGAGGTAATGGACACGCTCGGTCGTGAGGTCGTAGATGACCAGGCCGTCGTCGACCTCGTGCACGTCGAGGTCTGCTGCGGGTTCTGGGGTGGCTTCGCTCAAGTTGGCTCCAATGAAGCGGCAGCTGGGCGCTCGACGGGCTCGGCGCCGACCAGTTCGCAGACCGCTGGCGCGACGACAGTCTGCACGTAGCGCGCCCGGAGCGCGCGTGCGGCGTGCTCGGCGAGTCTCGCGCCGAGGCCGGGATCTGCGAGCAGGGCGGCCACGGCGTGCGCGAGCTGCTGCGGCGATTCGCCCAACATCACCTCGCGTCCATCGCGCACCGCGAGCCCGGCGACGGCCAGTGGCGTCGCCACAAGCGGGCGGTTGTGGGCGAAGGCTTCGAGCACCTTGATCCGCGTGCCGCCGCCGTGGAGCACCGGCGCCACGACTATGTCGGTGGCGCTATAGCAGGGCTCGAGCTCCTCGACCATCCCGTGCACGCGAACGCCCGGGGCGCACAGATCGGCGAGCCGGCGCTCGTGGCGACCGACCAGGTCCAGGCTCGCCTGGGGGTGGTGGCGGCGGACGATCGGCAGCACCTGCTCGACCAGCAGGCGCGCGGCTTCGACGTTCGGGCCGTAGGTCAGGTTGCCGACGAACAGCAGCCGCCCCTCGCCCGGCGGCGGCGGCGGTGCAGTCAGCGGGAGCCGCACGGCGTTGGGGATGGTCACGACGGCCTGCAGGCCGTAGCGCGCCGCGATCGCCCGCGCCTCGCCCTCGGCTGCTGCGCAGACCACGTCGGCGTCCGGCAGCCAGGCACGAGCGAGTCGCGCAACGGCGTCCGCTTCCTCGTCGGCTCCGATCGAGCGCGCATAGGCCTCATCGTCGTCGTCGAGATCGACAATGATCCGGCGCGTGCCGAGCAGGCGGGCGAGCGTGGCGCCGAAGGGGACGAGATAGCTGCGCAGGACGAAGACCGCGCGCGGGCGCTGCCCGCGTGCGCGCAGCGCGGCAAGCGCCTCGTGGGCGAGCGTCGGCGCCGCCGCGCTGACGCGCGCGCTGAGTGGAGCGCTCGCCGCCAGACGGGTGCGCAAGGTCGCGTCGGCTAGCTGGCGGGTGAGGTGGCTGCGCGCGGTGGCTGCCTCGACGGGTGCGATCACCGTCACCGCGCGGGCCAGCCCGCCGGCCCAGGTGCCGGTCGACGGTGGTCCTGACACCGGCACGATCACCAGCTCGACCGGCCAGCGGCCCGCCAAGGCCTCGAGCAGCATGCCGGCGCGCATCGCCAGGCCGTTGCCGCTGCGCTGCGGCGCCAGCGGGACGACCAGCACGACCGGACTCGCAGTGCCATCGTCGGCTTGCGCTGCGGTTGCCGCTGGCTCGCTAGGATCCGCGCCGAGCACCTGAGGCAACGCTAGCCGTTCGTGTGCAGGCGCGCAACGAGGAGCAGCCACCATCCAGCGTCTAGCCCACTTCGTGTTCGGCCTCAAGCGCCAGGTCGAGCCGCTGCATCTGGTGCACTACCTTGCGCTCGCGTCCTGTCTCGAGGTCGTGCAGCCTGACGAGCTGCACATACACTGCCACGAGCTGCCGTTCGGCTTCTATTGGGACCGGATTCGACCGCGCGTGCAGTTGCACCGCGTCGAGCTCGTCGAGCAGATCGCCGGCTACTCCTACGGCGATGCCAGCGGGAACTACACCTACGCCCACCACGCCGACTTCGTCCGTCTCGATGTGCTCGAGCGCTGGGGCGGCCTGTACGCGGACATCGACACGCTGTTTCTGCGCGCGCCGGAGGAGGAGTGCTGGAGCGCGCCGGCGGTGATCGGACGCGAGGCGGACGTTCTCGACGGCAACGGGCGCGTGCACGGCGCGCTATCCAATGCGTTGCTGATGAGCGCCCCGGGCGGCGAGTTCGTGCGCGTCTGGCGCGAGCGCATAGCCGGAGCGTTCGACGGCTCCTGGTCCGCTCACAGCTGTCTGTTGGCGCACGACCTCGCGCAGGAGCTGCCCGGATGTGTGCGCGTCGAGCCGCGGCGCGCATTCCACGCATTCGAACCGACGCCGGAGGGCTTGCGCCGCCTGCTCGTCGATCCGCCAAGCAGCGTGGAGGGCGTGGTTTCGATTCACCTGATGGCCCATCTTTGGTGGCGGCGCGCGCGGCGAGACTTCATCGACCTGCACTCCGAGGTGATCACCGAACGCTGGATCCGTGAGACAGGCACGACCTACGGGGTAGCTGCACGGCGCTTCCTGCCAGATCACGGGGTGTTCTAGCGGTGGCCTCGGGGATCCACGCGGCGCTGCGCTACGTCGCCGAGGATGGCTCGACCGGCTACAGCATCGCCGCGGCGAGGCTTGTGGCGGCGGTGCGCGACGCCGGCGTCGAGGTCGAGATGGCCGGGATTGCCGAGCCCCACCGCGGCAGCGCCTCGACGTGGGTGGTGCACTCGCGCGACGATCCAGCGCGGGCGGCCAAAGCATCGCCTTCGGCGCCGACGGTCATGCACCTGGTCCCGGAGCACCTGATCCACGTGAAGCCGGCGACCGGCGGCCCGCTGATCGTGCACACCGTGTGGGAGACGGATCGCATCCCTGCGCGCTGGCCGCCGGTGCTGCAGTACAGCGACGGCGTGATCGTGCCGACCGAGTGGAACCGTGAGACGTTCGCCGCCTGCGGTGTGGGGGTCCCGATCGAGGTCGTCCCGCACGTCGTGTGCTCGCCGGACTCGTCGGCTGCCACCGAGCAGCTCGGGATTCCCGACGACCTCGTCGTCTTCTACGCGATCAGCCGCTGGGACGAGCGCAAGCTCCCGTCAGCGGCGGTTCGTGCGTTCTGCGAGGCGTTCACGGCCGAGGATCCGGTGATGCTCGCGATCAAGACCGGACACCTCGCGGAGATGACTGCGCCCGGCGGCTGGCGCGGATCGGCGGTGGCGCTCACGACGGCCTGGCGCGTCGCGAGCGTGCTGCGCGAGTACCCTCACCCGCCGCGCATCCAGCTGTGGGTCGACGAATGGGACGACAGCCGGATCGCGGCGCTGCACGCACGCGGCGATTGCTACGTCTCGCTATGCCACGGCGAGGGGTGGGGTATCGGCAGCTTCGACGCGTGCGCCTACGGCAACCCCGTGATCGCCACCGGCTGGAGCGGCCACCTCGCCTACCTTCAGGGCTCTCCGTGGCTGGTCGACTACGACCTCGTCCCGGTCGCGAGTAGCGCGCCGGCCAGCTACTCGGCGGACCAGCATTGGGCGGAGCCTCGGCTGGACCATGCCGTCGAGCTGATGCGCGCGCTCGCCGCCGATCCGGCCCGAGCCCGCGCGGGTGCGCAAGCGCTGCGCGAAGCGGTCGCGCGCGACTACGCCGGTCCGCTCGTCGCGGAGCGCTTCCTCGCGGCACTGCGCTCGCTGGGCGTGCTCTGACGCCGATCACGAGCGCGGATTCTGCTCCGCGGTCGCCCCGAATCGGCCCGAAACGCCTCGCGAGAGCGAGGTGGCAGAGGCCCGAAACGACGAAAACCGCCGGCAAGACGTCGGTCTTGCCTTGCGAAGCCGAGGTGGCTAGACGGTTTGGGAGCGAGAGGCCGTCGGTTCAAATCCGACCGCCCCGACTGAGCTGCGGCTCGCGCAGGCAAACGCATCGCCCCGATTGAGCACAATGCAGAGGCACGAACCAGGTGCTGCCGGCACCCACCCAACCCCCGAGATCAAGGAGCCCAGCCGCCAATGACGGTGCTCGACAGCTTTCGCCTCGACGGCAAGGTCGCTGTCGTCACCGGCGGTAACCGCGGCCTCGGCCACACATTCGCCCGCGCGCTGAGTGAAGCCGGTGCGCGCGTGGTGATCGCGGCACGCGACCAGGCACGCTCCGAACGCGTCGCGGGCGAGCTGGGCGCGATCGCCGTCGCCACCGACGTTACGGATTCTGCGAGCGTCTCGGCGATGCTCGAGAGCGTGACGGCGGAGCTCGGGCCGGTCGATGTGCTGGTCAACAACGCCGGTGTCTGCTTCCACGGGCCGGCGCTCGAGGTGCCCGACCGCGAGTGGCGTGCCGTGTGGGACGTGAACGTCGACGGGCTCTGGCGCTGCAGCCGCACCGTCGGCGCGCAGATGGTCGAGCGTGGCGCCGGCGTCATCGTGAACATCGGGTCGCTCTCCGGGATCGTGGTCAACCGCCCCCAGATGCAGCCGGCGTACAACGCCTCGAAGGCTGCGGTCCACCAGCTCACGAGATCTCTGGCTGCCGAGTGGGCACCGTTCGGGGTGCGCGTCAACGCGCTCGCCCCGGGCTACGTCAAGACGGAGATGGCGCCCGTCGACCGGCCCGAGTTCCGGCGCCATTGGATCGAGGACGCGCCGATGCAGCGCTACGCGCTCCCGGAAGAACTCGGGCCCTCGCTGGTTTATCTCGCCAGCGACGCGTCGAGCTTCATGACCGGCTCGGTGCTCGTGATCGACGGGGGCTACACGCTGTGGTAGGCAGCACGCGCGCGCCCCGGTAGTCGCCGCGTCTGCCGCGCCAAGCCCGCACACGAGCCCACTACATTCGTCAGGGCTGCGGTTTCCCGTCCTGGTAGTAGGTGCCGGTGCAGGGGTCGATGTAGTTGCCGCCGTTGAAGCGGTCGCCGTGTTGCGGGAAGTACCACTCGATCGCGTCGTAGGCGCGTCGTCCGTGGCAGATCCCGAGATGGAAGGCGACGACCCGCGCCGACTCCTGCTTACCCGTCGCCACGCTCTGGGTGGGACCCACGTAGTCGGAGGTTCCCGTGCCGATCGCCCTGGATCCGCCCCAACTCGTCCAGTGGATGCGGGTGACGAGCCCGGTGGGATCGCCGCCGTTGAAGATCCTGCTCGGTCGCGCACGACCGTAGCCACTTTGGTGGGGCACCCACGGGCCGGCGAGGATCGGCGTCGTCTGCGCGAGCGCGCTCGCGACGCCGATGAACGCGAGCGCGGCGGCGGCGGACGCGAACAGGGCGCGATGCGATCCGCGGTTGGGCATCCGCAGACCGTATCGAAGCAGCCGGAAGCGGCTCGACCGCAGCCCTGGCCGCGCGCTACGCAAGGCGGTCGCGCCACCACTGCAGCCAGAACTGCGCGCGCTCCGACCGCCGGGCGTCGGCCAGCGCGAGCCAGGACCACCAGACGGCAGCGTGCAGCGCGCGAGCGTCGAGGAACGGCTCGAGCTCGGCTTCGCCAAGGCCGCCGCCGTAAGCGTCCAGCGCGGCGTCCGCGAACGCGCCGAGAGGCACGCACAGGCAGGCGAGATCCCACGCCACCGGCGCCACGCAGGCGTCCTCGTAGTCGGTCCACACCAATCCGTCTCCCGTACGCAGCAGGTTGCCCGTGTGGGCGTCGCCGTGGACGACCTGCAGCGGGAGCCCGCCGTCGGCCAGGCGCGAGAGGACCAGCCCGAGCGCCTGGCGCAGCAGCGCGAGATCTCCATCGGCGATGCCCGCGCTCGCGAGCGCGGCAAGCACGCGCGGTAGTTCCTGCGCCACGGGTTCAAGCAGTGGCAGCTCAAGCGTGCAGCCGGCGAGGATCGTATGAAGCTCTGCGAGCGCACGAGCAGCCTCCTCCAGATCGGCCGGCTGCGAGGCGACAGGTTCGACGTGCTCCCAGAACGTGAGCCAGAGGCCGTCCTCCCGATGCGGTCCAGGCGGCAACTCGCGACTCGGCGAGATCGCCGGAACTCCGCGGCTGAGCAGGAATTCGGATACAGCCAGCTCTCGCTCCAGGGCCTCGCCGCCGCCGCCCGGGCGGATCAGGGACATCAGCGTCGCGACCCTCGCGACCACCGGCGCCGGGCGCAGATGGACGAGCACGTTGTTCGCGTCGCTGATCACGATGGCCTCCTCGCAGCGCAGGCCGTGCAGCGCAGCGACACCGCTCGCCGCCGCCACCGCCCGCGCCACCACCGCGGACTCGTTCAGGGAGCTCACACGGTCATCCTCGCGGACGCCGCATGATCAGGCCTCCGCGGCCGCCGGGGGGCCCGTGCAGCGCGCGAGCGTAGTGGGCGCCGAGATCGCGCGAGCGCGCGTGTCCTGGTGCGACCTCAGCGCCGCGGCTCGAGGATCACGAGCGGGATCTCACGGTCGGTGCGCTGCTGATACGTCTCATACCCTGGGTAGACCTCGACCGCTTTCGGCCACAGTCTGGCCCGTTCGTCCGGATCGGCGACTCGGGCCCGAACAGCCCGGTTCAGCGAGCCGATCTGGACGGTCGTGCAGGGGTGTGCCTGAAGGTTGTGAAACCACGCCGGATGACGCTGGTAGCCGCCCTTGGACGCGATCAGTACGACATTCTCACCGTCGCGGAGGTAGACCAGCGGCGTCGTTCGCTTGATGGCGCTCCTGGCGCCGACATGGTCGAGCAGCAGCATCGGCGGTCCGCCCCGGAACCGATGGCCGACGAGGCCGAAGGTCGCGCGGTAGGCGAGCGTGTGCAACCGGATCGCCTGCCGGAGGGCGAACCAATTGAGATCTCTCTCGCGCTCCATCAGACACGACGATAGCCGCGCACGCCGCCGCAGATCGAACTGGATGGCGGCCGCCGGCGGCTCAGGCTGCGTTTGGATCGGCGACGCGCGCGACGAACACGATCGCTCCGCTCGTGTCGTCACGCAGCAGCAGCAGGTAGGGGTGGTTGAGGTTGACCGTGACCGGTGGGGCCGGGTGGCAGCGCGATCGCGGTCGGGCCGACGATTCCGGTCGCGGCAGCGGCCACGGTGCCCTGCTCGTCGATCTTCAGGTCGGCGGCGTGCTCGACGAGTGAGATCTGCAGCGGCACCTTCGTCGTGATCCCGCTGAAGTCGGCCGAGGAGCTGAAGGCGTCGGTCATGCCGAGCTTCTCCAGCGGGCCGTTCAGCGACGTCTGCGTGTGCAGGTGGAGCTTCGGCATCAGCAGGTTGACCCGCCGGACGCGCAGCGCTGCGACGAGCGATGCGAGCGCGCCCGCGTTCAGGGTCGGCTCGAGCGCCGTCAGCGACTGGCCGGTCGGGAGGATCGCCAGCAGCGACAGGGATGAGGAGCGATAGGGGAGATCCACCGCTTGGTAGTCGGACGCCGAGGCGTAGGGGTAGGCGGCGCGCTCGGCCGACATGAAGGGAACGCTGACCCGCCCGCCGGTCGAAGTTGTGAACGGCGCCGCGTGGGTCAGCCGCGGATCAAACGGCGTGGCCCAGTTGGCCTTCAGGTAGATCGCGTTGGCGAGCACGAAGACCGTCGCGGCGGACACCGACCCCTGTGGGAGGAGGTTCTCGATCAGTTTGGCGGTGTGTTGTGACACCCACGCGTTGATCGCCTGACGCGCGCTCTCCGGCGCGCCGCTGAAGTTGGTGTCCTGCGGCGGGGCACCGAAGGTGTCGGTCAGCGCGGTCAGGAATCGGGTCTGGAGCGTGACGCCCCGCTGGATCCACAGCGCGTTCGCGAGCTCGAGCGTGGGCGCCCCCGAGGCGCCGCTCGATGCCGCTGCTACCATCGCGCGCCGAAGCGCGGCGGCGTTCGCGCTCGCCCCGGCAGGGGAGGAAGCGCCGAGGACGTGGTCGATCTGGGCGGCGGTGGGCCCCTTCGCACCGGCGCCGGCCATCGTCAGCGCGGTGTCGACGCTATAGGGGGAGTAGACGACGTTGGCGCTCCCGCCGACGAGGTGCAGCAAATCCAGCGCAAACGCGTTCTCCGCGCTCGCTGCCGTCGTGGCGGCGGCGCGGTTCTCTGGCGCCCTGGCCGACGCAGCCGCCCCGCCGGCAAGACCGGCAAGACCAGCGAGCGCGAGCGCTCCCGCGAGCGCGAGAGCGCCGAGGCGTCTAGCGCGCATCCGGGAGCTCACACATCGGCAGCCGCGCGGGCGGTTGAGACCTCGTCCATACCGAACACGCTACCGGCCAGGCGGCGGCCGCCAATCAGTCCGGTCCGTTTACCGCTCGTCCCCGGCGTTCGAGAAGATGTCCCAGCGCCCCCGTAGCTCAGCTGGATAGAGCATCGGACTTCTAATCCGAATGTCGCAGGTTCGAATCCTGCCGGGGGCACTCGGGTGCGTGGATGTTCGGTCTCATCTTGGGATGAGGTGCTGCGGCAAACTCGCCGGAGCGTGCGAGGTGAGGCCGCGCCGCGCGTTCTTGCATAAGAATCTCCCGGTCCGCCGTCTCACGGGCGATCCGCCAAAGCAGGCACGTCTTCGACCGAGCGATCGACCGCGTTGAAGGTGTCAGACGACGCGAGCCGTGATGCGGTTCATCGCGGGTGGCGCGGATTGTCAGAGTCGGCACCCGTCGCGATTGTGGGCGACGGTGTGCGCTGTGTCAGACTCGACGACGGCGTGAGCAGGTCTCCTCGTCTCGGCGTACTCGATCAATCGCCCGTCTCGGAAGGCTCGGACGGGGCGATCGCACTGCGCCGCTCCGTCGATCTGGCGATCCTCGCGGAGGAGCTCGGATACGGCCGCTACTGGGTGGCCGAGCATCACGGCCACGCGATGATCGCCGGGGCGAGCCCGGAGGTTCTGATCGCGGCGATCGCCGCGCGCACCGCTCGGATCAGAGTCGGAAGTGGTGGCGTGATGCTCCCCCACTACAGCCCGCTGAAGGTGGCGGAGAACTTCGCCGCATTGTGCGGCCTCTACCCGGGGAGAATCGATCTCGGGCTCGGCCGCGCGCCGGGCAGCGATCCACAGACGATGTTTGCGCTGCAGCGCGACCGGCGTCAGTTGGCTCCCGACGACTTTCCCGGCCAACTCGCCGAGCTGCTCGCGTACCTCGAAAATGACTTTCCGTCGGGGCACTCGCTCGCGCGGCTTGCTGCACTGCCTGGGGGACCGGAGCGCCCTGAGGTCTGGCTGCTCGGATCGTCGCCTCAGAGTGGCATGTGGGCAGCGCAGCTAGGCCTTCCGTATGCATTCGCGGATTTCTTCAGCGCCTCGGGCGCGCCGATCGCAAAGCGCTACCGAGAGCAGTTCGAGCCGTCACCGCGCCGCGCCGAGCCCCGCGTGGCCATAGCGGTGTCCGCGATCTGTGCGGAGTCAGATGCGGAGGCTGAGCGGCTCGCGTCGAGCCGAAGGATGACCGCGGCGCTTCGCCACACTGGCCATATCATCCCGCTCCCCCCAGTCGAGACGGCCCTCGCATTCCTCGAGGAGCACAGCGACTCCGCCCGGACGGACCGCGGCCACCGGGACATCGTCGGATCGCCGGAAGTGGTCCGAGCTGGACTCCAGGATGTGGCCGAGGAGTACGACGCCGACGAGGTTCTCGTAGTCACGATGACCTTCGATCACGCCGCGCGTCGGCGTTCATACGAGTTGATCGCAGAGGCGTTCGGCATCACCACAGGGGCCGTGCCCCCAGATCCGTTGCTCGCCGGGTAGGCGGTGTGCACGCGGAGCGGCTCGCGGCGTCAGTGGCGCTGCGCGCCGCGGGTCATCCGGGCACATCCACATCCACCGGCGGCAGGTCGCGAACCTCGTCCTTGGTGAGTGCGAGCCGGACGCCCTCCTCGACGTCCTTCACGGCGCCGATCGGGATCGCCACCCGCTTGTGGCCCCAGAGGTGTCCCTCATCCAGCAGGACGTGGGTCACGTGGTTATCGCTCGGATCGATCACCAGGCCGCGGACGTGTCCGATCGGGCCGTCCGTCGCGTGCACCCGCTCGCCGCGGCGGACCTCCACCTCGCCCACCGGCACGCGGTCGTAGGTGGTGGCGATGCGCATGCCCCGGCCGAGTCCGAAGTATGGGGAGGAGAACATCTCGCCCTGCCCGTAGCTCCACTCTCCCGTCGCCCCGGGCAGGAACTGCGTCTCCTGTGCGGCTTCCAGTGCCTTGAACTCCGTCAGCGTGCACTGCAGCTCGATCTCCGCGGCCGCCGACTCGACCAACTCGACGGGCACAAGGCGCGGGGTCTCCTTCCGATGGCGGGGGTCGACGACGAGATGCGTGAGCACGCGGGCGAGGGGATCGACAACCACGCGCGTCAGCTCGCCACAGACGCCGTCGCTGCAGAGAACCTTGCTGCCAATCGTGAACTCCGCTGTCCCGCTCATGCAAAGCCTGCCTCTCTCGGGTCGGTGCTTGGATCTTCCCACCTCGAGTGGGCGTCACTTGAGCCGACCGCGACGGCACACCGGTCCGTTTGACCGAGGCTCAGCGCCGCTCGTGCTCGGCCCTCTGCCTCAGCTTGCGTTGATGCCAAGCGTAGTAGGCGAGCCCGGCGATGACGACGAGAACGATCACCGCGATCAGCGCCCCGTGTCGTCGGTGTCCCGTCGTGGCGGCGAGAACGGAGATCGTGTTGACCAGTGCCTGGATCATGTCTCCTCCTTGCTCAGGAGCGTCGCTTGGGCGGGGTCTCGGGTTCCTCCAGTGTCACCCGCAAACGTTCTCACGATCAGCTTCGCCGCGGCGGCCACGTCCTTGGCCGTTTGACGGGCCCTTCCGTTGGTGCGAACAAGTATCGCGGGTATGCCCAGCGCCTCCGCCCCGGCGACGTCTGCGATCGGGTTGTCGCCGACCATCCAGCGGCGCGCGGGATTGCCGCAGGCTCGCAGCGCGACTCGGAAGGCCTCCGGGTGAGGCTTCTCGTAGCCCGTCGTTGCCGAGCTGAACACCCGCTCCACGAGGTCGCCCAGGCCGAGTTGCGCGACCAGCGTCGAGAGCTCGGGCACGTGATTGGAAAGAACCACGTTGCGCCAGCCCGTGGAAGCCGTGGTACCAAGCGCCGAGCGCGTGTCGTCGAAGACCCGCCACTGCTTCGAAGCGTCGATGAAGCGCAGGCGGACGGCGTGTGCGAGCTCGGGCACCCGCGCCTCCTCGACACACCCGCGGATCGCGCGACTCAACAGCGGCGTGACGGTTTCCCACCACGCGTCCGGGCTCGACAGGTGCGGGTGGGGCTCCGTGTGGCGGTCCCACGGGAAGCCGCCCTTCAAGACGGCGCGCACCTTCTCCAGCTCGGCGGTGTGGCCGGGCGCCAGCTCGTCGAGAACCTCGAGCACGCAGCCACCCCACAGGCCGGGCCGCCACGCCAGCGTCCCGTCGAAGTCCCATAGCACGACACCGCCCACGAGCCAGGATTATCGCGCCACCGCGGCGGCCACGGTGGATCGCCGATTCGATCCGCGGCGACGCATGAAACTCGAGGCGGCCGTACCGCTCTGCTTTGCCGGCTCCTCGGTCCTGCCCGTGTGGTTGTTGACCAGCGAATCCGTCAGCGAGCGCTTCGGGTGAGCGTTCGCGGCTACGGTATGAGGTCGTAGGGAAACGAGCCGGTCAGGCACTCGCTGCCGTCGTCGGTCACGAGCAGCAGATCCTCGACGCGCGTGCCCCCGACGGCGGGGTCCACAGTTCCGGGCTCGACTGCGATTACGTCGCCGCTGAGCAGCGGGCTTGAATCGCCGCGGCCGAGAATCGGCGGCTCGTGAACCTCGAGGCCAACGCCGTGGCCGAGGCTGAAGTAGAAGCCCTCGCGCAGCGTCTCGCCGGGCGCCTTCGTGCGCTGCGTCGGATGCCCCGCGGCTTCGAATACCTCGCAGGCGAGGTCGTACAGCTCGACCCCGGTGGCGCCGGGCCGGACCGCGCTGCAGGCCCGCTCGTGAGCGTCGAGCACCAGCTCGTGAATCCCCGCGATCGCGTCGCTGATATCGCCACGAACGAACGCGCGCGTCATGTCCGACCAGCACCCGGAGCGCTCGTCTCGCGGCCACAGGTCGATCTCGATCGGCGTGTGCGCGGGCAGCGGCCCGGCACCCGACTCGTGGCCGACGGCGGCATCCGGGCCCATCGGCTTGACCATGATGTCCGCGGGGGCGGGCGCGCCGCCGCGGGCGCACACCTCGCGAATGCGTGCGCGGACCGCCTCCGCCGTCAGCACCTCGCCGCCGAGCACGAGCGACTCGCCGTCGATCGTCGCATCACGGAGCATCGCCGCGGCCTCGCTCATCGCGGCAAGCGCGACCTCGGACGCGCGGCGGATGCCCGCCATCTCGGCCGGGCTCTTGCGACGGCGGCGCGCGACGAACAGCGCCTCATCGGGTGTCAGCTCGACGCCGGCTGCGCGCAACCGGTCTGCCAGCGCGACCGGGAATTCCGGCGGTACGATCGCTGCGCGGATTCCGAGCGCCGCGACGGCGCGCACGCACACCTCAGCGTCGGCATCGTCGCGGGGGACGCCCTCGGCGATCAACGCGTCGCGGCCGAGGGCGTCGGCGAGCAGACGTTCGATGTCGGGCGCCGCGGCCGCGATGCGTCCCTCCTCGAGCGCGTGCGTAAGCACGACGC
>PMKB01000072.1 GCA_003157595.1 Solirubrobacterales bacterium | reverse complement strand
TACACAGTTCTCCGGACACTCCCTACCAGGCGTGAGCGGCCGCGATGGTCGGGCGGCTCAGGGCGCCTGTTACGACGAGCATGCTCATCGGATCAGAAGTGTCCGTTGAGGCCGGCGGTCGAGATGGTGCGGGTGTCTTGGGGGGCGGGTCGGAGGATGAGAACTTCGGCGTTGGCGTGTTCGAGTAACCAGAGGAGGTCTGGTCCCGATAGGCCGGTTCGTGGTTTGTCGGTGGCGGAGATGATCACGCGGTCGAAGTTCTCCGCTTCAAGGAGTCTGGCGAGGGCGTGCCGGTAGGAGCGGCCGGCCTGTACGCGGGAGTCGATCGGGATGCCTTCGGCGGTGGCGCGCTGCTCGATGGCCTCGAGCAGGGGCATGCCGATGGTGCATTGCCTTGGGAGGGGGCTCTCAAGCGAGAGGGTCAGTGGCACCGTCGCGAGGAACGCCGGCATCAGCGTGGCTTGCTCGACTTTGGCGAGGCGGATGGCGGCTTCGAGCGCTCGGCGTGAGAGGGTGGTGCCGGTGAAGGGCAGCAGTATCTGGCTGGCGCCGGTCGCCCGCGGCGGGGCTCTCCGGCGTCGGCGGGCGTACGGGGCTGCGAGGCCGATGAGTATTCCGAGGAGCAACCCGGCTGCGGCGAGCACAGTGGTCATGGGGTGGGTTCGTGTCGGAGCGCACGGTCGGCGACGATGCGCACGTCGACGCCCGGGAGCCGCTGCATCAGCTGCTGCGGCAGCGGGGTGCGCAGGCGGCGTGCTCCGCGTGCTGGTCGCGATCGTCCCATCAGGATGTAGGTGGTGCCGCGTTGCGCAGCGACCTGTGCGACGGTTGCGGCGATGTAGTCGGATTCCTCGATGAGTAGGGTTGCGCCTAGCATCGAGGCGAGTTGACGTGTCGCGCGGAGCGTGGCCTCCTGGTTGTCGGTGAGCGTCGCTCCTGGGCGGCGAACCCAGAGCAGATCGAGTTCGGATCCCAGACGCTGAGCGGAGCGCCATGCGCGGCGCACGAGTCGCTGGCATCCGGGATAGGGCTCGACGAGCGCCATGAGGTGTTCGCCAACGGCTTGCGGCGCGTCGTCGGTGAGCAGCTCGTTGCGGCTGCTGACGACCTCGATGCGTTTGGCTTCGACCTCTTCGGCGACCTGCCGTAGCGCGATCTCGCGCAGCGCCGCGAGCGTTTCGATGCGAAAGAAATTGTTGAGGGCTGCGTCGATGCGGGCGGTGGGGTAGACCTTGCCCGCGCGTAGGCGGTCGAGCAGTGTCTGTGGTGAGACGTCGACGAGGATGATCTCGTCGGCGGCGGTGAGCACGCGGTCGGGGATCGTTTCGCGGACGGTGATTCCTGTGAGCTCGGCGATGCGATCGTTGAGTGAGTCCAGGTGCTGGACGTTGACCGTTGAGACGACGTCGATTCCAGCGTCGAGGATCTGCTCGATGTCCTCGTGGCGTTTGCGATGCTCGACCCCCGGCACGTTTGTGTGAGCGAGTTCGTCGATCATGCATACCTTGGGTGCGCGGCGCAGGATCGCGGGCAGGTCCATCTCCTCGAATGTCGTCTCGCGGTAGACGACGCGGCGGGGTGGTAGCACGTTGAGCCCGGGAACGAGTGCGGCGGTGTCGCTGCGGCCGTGGGTCTCCAGCAGACCGACGACGACATCGCGGCCGTTCTCGAGCTCGGCGTGGGCCTCTTGGAGCATGCGAAACGTCTTGCCCACACCAGCGGCCATACCGAGGAAGATCTTGTGGTGGCCGCGCCGCGCGCTCACAGCAGTCGGAGGGATGGTTGGTCAGTCCGCTGCGTCGAGCCACCGGTCGACGGTTTGCAGTTGGGCGGCGAGCGCGTCGGGGCGGCGGCTGGGCGTGTAGCAGGGCCCGGTGCCATCGGTGAGCAGCAGCCGCAGCCGAGCCGTGCCGCGGGCGTCCACTGGCGCAGTCGCACGCAGCCGGGCGGCGATTGCGAGGATCACGGGCCGCGCTTCGCTGACCTGTGGACGACAGGGCGGCACCGCTGCGGATCGCCGCTGCACCGGCGGCCCGTCGGCGTGCTCGACCAGATGCTCAAGCGAGCGAGCGAGTACACGGCGACTGCGATCGCTGGTCAATTGCAGTGCACGCGCGGCATGCATCTTCGAGTGCCAGGGCACGACGCCGTCAGCCAGCTGACGGTCAAGCCAGAGGGCCCGCAGATGCGCCAGCAGCCAGACCGTTCGTGGGCGCGGGAACCGCAGGCCCGTGTTAGCGAACCGAGTTGGCGAGAGGGCGTCCGTGTTGCTCATGCGCCGAGCAGGTTGTGGATGACCAGGTCCAGCAGCTTGATGGCGATGAACGGTGTGACGATCCCGCCGAGGCCGTAGATCCAGAGGTTGCGTCGAAGCAGCGCGCTCGCGCCGATCGGGCGGTAGCGGACGCCGCGCAGCGAGAGTGGGATCAGCGCCGGGATGATCAGCGCGTTGAAGACGATCGCGGAGACAACCGCCGAGCGGGGGTCGCCCAGGCTCATGATGTTGAGCACATGCAGCGGCCCGTTGGTGCCGGCGCGGGCGGCGTAGGTGGCGATGAAGATCGCGGGCAGGATCGCGAAGTACTTGGCGACGTCGTTACAGATACTGAAAGTGGTCAACGATCCCCTGGTCATCAGGAGCTGCTTTCCAATCTCGACTACCTCGATGAGCTTAGTCGGGTTGGAATCC
>PMKB01000205.1 GCA_003157595.1 Solirubrobacterales bacterium | reverse complement strand
GTCGAAGATCGACTTGGGGAACGGGTTGGGCCGCTGAAACACCATCCCGATCCGCCGACGGACCTCGACGGGATCGACACCGCTGCCGTAGATGTCATTGCCGTGGTAGAGCGCCTCACCGGTCACGCGGAAGCCGGGGACCGAGTCGTTCATCCGGTTGAGCGTGCGAACCACCGTGCTCTTGCCGCAGCCTGACGGGCCGATCATTGCCGTGATGACGTTCTTGTAGACCTTCATGCTGACGCCCGCGACCGCAAGCGTCCGGCCGTAATGAACGTCGAGGTCGCGCAGTTCGAACACGACCTCGGTCGCGGTCGTCGGCACATGCTCTCTCGTCGTGATCGCAAGCGGCACGACCGGCGGGGCTGTAGCTGCGTCGGCCTCGGGCTGGTTGGCGTCCATCGGCTCAGCGCTCCTCGTTGTGTTCGTCTCGGTCATCTTGACATTATCCGGCGCTGGCGCGCGAGCATCGCCCGGGCGGTCAGGTTGCCGACCAGGATGAAGGCGATCAGCACCAGCGCCGCTCCCCAGGCGCGCGCATGGTCGGCGGGGAAGCTCGACTCGGAGTCCGAGAAGATCGTGTAGGGGATGTTCGGCAGGGCCGTTCCGAACACGTTGATCGTGGTGCCGACACCGAAGATCGAGCTCAGCAGGAGCACCGGCGCGGTCTCGCCGGCCGCACGGGCAACCGCGAGCACCGTGCCCGTAAGGATGCCGCCGAGCGCGCTCGGCAGCACGATGCCGACGATCGTCCGCCAGCGGTTGATGCCGAGCGCGTGCGAAGCGTCACGCAGTTCCTGGGGCACGAGCCGCAGCATCTCCTGAGTCGTGCGGGCGAGCAGCGGAACCATGATGATGGCGAGCGCGAACGACGCTGCGAAGCCGGTCTGTTGATGTCCCTCGACGAGCAGGCCGTAGACGAACACCGCGATCACGATCGATGGCATGCCGTTGAGCAGGTCGAGCGCCAGCCGGATCGGCCGCGCCGTGCGCGGCTTCGAGAACTCGGTCAAATAGATCGCGATCAGCACTCCGATCGGCAGCGCCATCGCCGTGGCGACCGCCACGATCATCGCGCTGCCGACGATCGCGCTGGCGATGCCTCCTCCGGCCGCGCCGAGCTCGGCCGTCGGGTCCTTGGTGAGGAAGCCGATCGAGAGCTGGCTGGCGCCGTTGGAGGCAACCGTGACGATGACGATCACGAGGATCGCCACCGCGACAACCGCCGCCGCCGTCGCGATGGCGCGCATCATCTGATCCACACGCCGGCGCCGGCGGAGGTTACCCCCGGCGGCGGTCAGCGGACGCGCCGGATCGAGCGGCACGGACATCAGCGGAGCACTCCCTGGTTGCGTTCGAAGTGGCGCACGATCAGCTGAGCAGCGAGGTTGACGACGAGCTCCATCGCGAGCAGGATCACCGCGCAATAGAAGAGCGCCGCGAGCTGCTGGCTGCTCTGCGGGTTCGTGACCTGCTCGGCGAGGCGGCTCGCGAGTGAGTCGCCGGTGGTAAACAGGTTTTTGCTCAGGACCGATCCGGCGCCCATCAGCTGCGTGACCGCAATCGCCTCGCCGAGCGCGCGGCTCAGCCCGAGGATCGTGGCAGCCGCGAGCCCGGGACGGGTCGAGTCCAGGACCACGCCGCGGATCATCTCCCAGCGCGTCGCGCCGAGCGCGAGCGCTCCGTCCTTCAGCTCACGCGGGACGCTGAGGAAGAGGTCGCGGCTGATCGACGCGATGATCGGCAGCACCATGATCGCGAGGACAACGCCGGCGGTGAAGACGCCGAGGCCAGTCGCCGAGGGCGTCCCGAAGATCGGGATGAATCCGAACGCGCCGTGGAGCGCCGGCTCGATCGTCGAGCGCATCACCGGCGCGAGGATGATGATCCCCCACAGACCGAGGATCACGCTCGGTATCGCCGCGAGCAGCTCGACGAGCGGGCCGATCACCGCACCTACGCGGCCCGGCGCCAGCAGGCTGAGGTAGACACCGATCGCGACCCCCAGCGGCACTGCGATCAGCAGCGAGATCGCCGAGGTCACGACGGTTCCGAAGATCAGGGTCCCGGCACCGAAGACGTTGGCGTCGGCCACGCCGGCAGAGCTCGCGGGGTTCCACGTCGAATGCCACAGAAAGCCGAGGCCGAAGGTCGAGATCGAAGCGCTGGCGCCGTCGATCAGCTTGTAGATGATCAGCGCGATCACGACAACCGCCGTGAGCGATGCCAAGATTGCGAGGCCGAGCAGCAGGCGGTCGCCGAGGCGATCTCCGAGGCGGCGACGGGTTGGGAGCCCGGTGGCGGCCGGCATTGCGCTCATCAAGCGACACCCTAATCGCACGGCTCGCGGCGCCACATGTTCGTTCACAAGTTGATAACGGGCCGTTCACCGGTCCGTAACGCCCGCCCCGGCCTCGCCGCGGGATGCTCCAATCACCCCCAGCATCCAACCAGGAGGCAAGTTGCAAATGATCCGCCCCATTCCCACGCTCGCGGTGATCGCGGCGACCGCCGCCGCTGCGCTCGGCATGGCCGCGACCTCGTCCGCGGCCGGCAGTCTCACCGGCGCCGGATCGTCCCTCGTGGCGCCGCTCGTCGACAACGTCTTCGCCCCCGACTTCAAGAGCAGCACAGGTAACTCGGTGACCTATGGCTCGGTCGGCTCGGGTGCCGGGATCACGGACATCAGTGGCAAGACCGTCGACTTTGGCGCCTCGGACGCTCCGCTGACCAGCACTCAGGACGCAGGCTGCAGCGGTTGCATCGAGTTGCCGTGGGCGCTGGCGGGCACCGGCCTCTCGTACAACCTGAGCGGTGTGAGCCACGTGAATCTCTCCGGCCCGGTTATCGCTGGCATCTTCCTCGGGACGATCACCAACTGGAACGACCCGAAGATCGCCGCCCTGAACAAGGGTGAGACCTTCCCGAGCCTGGCGATCACGCCGGTCTTCCGCAGCGACGGCTCGGGTGATACCTACGCCTTCACGTCATACCTCTCGAAGGTCAGCCCGACGTGGGCGTCCAAGGTTGGGTTTGGTACGGCGGTCAGCTTCCCGGTCGGTACCGGCGGCAAGGGCAACAGCGGCGTCGCCGCGGTGGTCGCTGCGACTCCTGGCGCGATTGGCAACAACTCGTGGTTCTACATCCGCGAAGCCAAGCTGCAGGCGGCGGCGGTCGAGAACAACGCCGGCAAGTTCGTGCTCCCCTACGTTCCCTACGTCGCTGATGCCGCCGATCTCGTGAAGTCCGTGCCGTCGCTCAGCACGCTCACGTCGAGCACTGCGACCTCGATCGCGAGCGCGCTCTCGATCGTCGATCCTCCGTACAGCAAGCCGAAGAAGGGCAAGAAGCCCACCCGCCTCCAGAAGGAGGAGGCGGCGGCGTACCCGATGTCGACGTTCACCTACGTCATCATCCGCCCGGACGACAACGGGATCGCGTTGCTCAAGCAGTTCATCGCCTTCGCGCTCACCTCGGCCGAGCAGGCCAAGGGTGCGTCGCTGCAGTTCGCGCCGCTGCCGAAGGTGGTCGCCGCCGCTGACGCAACGGCGGTCAGCGGGCTCTAGGTCCTGGCGAGCAGTCCCGAGCATTGATCTGGGGGCGCGATCGGCACCAGGCCGGTCGCGCCCCCAGCTCGTTTTCGCCACCGCGGCGCGTCAGTCACGTTGCACCGGGAGGGCGTCGCCGTGGACGGCACCGCGCGCCGCCCGCCGCGCGCCGCTCGCTCGTGTTTGGACCACAGCGGCGTGAGCATGAGGCTGCCTGCGAGCGCCCTCAGTCGCGCGTCAGCAGCAGCGCGAGTGTCGGGCAGGCGTCCGCCGCCCGCCGGGCGTGCGCCTCCAGCTCGCGCGGGATCCTGTCCGGGTTGATGATCGGGTAGCCCCACTCGTCCAGGCGGATCCACTCGGGGAGCAGCTCCGCGCACAGGCCGTGCGCGTGGCAGTTGATCGGGTTCACGCGGAGTTTCATCGCAGCTTCTATCGCAGCTTCTTCGATGGGGGAGGGATGTGCAGCAGCGCCGGCGCGCTGCACGCCTCGCAGGGTCCGTGGCGCGCGTGGTCGTCGAAGGCGGCGGGGAAGGTGCGCAGCGCAGTAGAGACGAAGTGGGCGAGCCCGTCGGGCAGATGGCACGCGCCGCGGCCCGGCAGGATCGAGGTCCAGCGGCCGAGATCGGCCAGCGCGCTGGCCGCCGCGGTGCCTTCGGCGATGCCGTGCAGCGTGCGGGCGATCGCCGCGCTGCCGTGCACGCACGGGCCGCACTGGTTGGCGGTCTCGGTCGCGAGGTAGATCGCGACGCGGACGGTCTCGGCGACCGGGCAGGCGCCCGAGGGCAGCACGACGACGACGCCACAGCCGAGCGCCGCGTTGTGCCGGGCGAGGCTCGCGTCGGAAAGCTCGAGCTCGGACGCGACGGCGGCCGGGAGCCACGAGCCGAAGTAGCCGCCGATCAGCAGCCCGGCGATCGCGCCCCGCACGCCTCCGGCGGCGGCAAACAGCGGCTCGAGCGCGGTGCCGCATTCGATCTCGTAGACCCCCGGGGCGTTGACGGCGCCGAGCACGGTCACGAGCGTCGAGCCCGGCTCGGTCTCGGTTCCCAGCCCGCTGTACCAGTCCGCGCCGTGGCGGGCGATCAGCGCGAGGTGCGCGAGCGTCTCCACGTTCTGGACCAGAGTGGGGCGCCGGCGCACGCCGCGCTGCGTCGGCCGCGGCGGGATGAAGCTGGGGCGCGGCAGCCCGCCGTTGATCTGCGAGACGAGCGAGGTCTCCTGGCCGGTCAGGAAGGTCTCGGCGGCGGCGAACAGCTCGAACGCCACCGAATCGATGCCCGCCGACCGCCGCTGCTTCAGCGCGTGCTCGAGGCTCAGGCGCGAGTCGTGGTTGGGGCCTTCGTAGGCGACGATCACGCGCTCGGCCCCGACCGCGCGCGCGGCCAGAGCGGCACCGTCGAGCACGAGATGCGGCAGCTCCTCCAACAGCAGCGCGTCCTTGCGGCTCATCGGCTCGCTCTCGCAGCCGTTCGCGACGACGATTGCGTGCCCGCGGCTCGCCCTCACGGCGCGCATCTTGGTCGCGGCCGGGAAGCGGGCGCCGCCGCGCCCGCGCAGCTGCGAGCGCTCCGCCAGCTCGACGAGCGTCGCGCCGTCGAGCCTCGCCGGCGCCGGCAGCGGGCCGTGGACATCGAGGTGGCGGTCGAGCTGGACCATCCCGGGCTGGGAGATCCCGCTGAGCAGGCGCGGCAGCGCGACGTCGATGCTCGCCGCACTCACTGGGTCGGAGTCACCCGGACCGTGCCGCTCGCAGCGCCGGCGGTGCTGATCTGCAGGCTGATGGCCAGCTCCAGCACCTGGCCGCCGGTCGAGGAGACCCGCGCGGTGATGGCGGTGCCCTCGAGCGAGGTGATCGCACCGGTGAAGAGCTGGGGGTCTGCCACCGTTCCGGCGGACGCGCTGCTCGAGGTCATCGCCACGCCGCCGCCGCCGTTCTGTTCGCCGATGATCACGAGCGTGACCGTTGGCAGCTCGGCGTTCGCCACCGTCAGCGCGATGTTGACGCTGACGAGGCCGCCGGTCGTTTCGCTCTGGCGCACCGTGCCGCTGACGGCTGCGTCGAAGGCGCTGACCGGGCTCGCCGCGCCGCCGGTGCCGGAGCCGGCGCCGGAGCCGGCGCCCGAGCTGGTGCTCGAGCCGCCGGTCTGGGACAGCACGGACGCGGGCGTTCCGGCGCGCTTGGCCCAGCCGGTGCCGAGCGGTCCGCTCGGCAGCCAGACGATCAGCGCCGCCGGTAGCGCGACGGAGGCCGCGAACGCCGTTCCGCGCACCCCGCGCCGCGCCGGCCAGCCGATGCCTAGGCGCGCCCACACCGCGACGATCACGGCGACGATGCAGGCGGCGGTGAGCGCCTGCAGCCACAGCTGCTTGACGTCGCTGCCGGTGCCGGCGGTGTGCAGCACCGCCACGGGCCAGCACAGATAGGCCAGCCAGTGCGTGGCCCGCCAGACCGCGTGGCCGAGGCGGCGCCGAACCAGGCTCGTGATCGCGATCGCCAGCAGCAGGTCCGAGGCGAACGCACCGAGCCCGAGCCAGAGCGGGCGGTAGGCGCCGACGAACGGCACCACCGCGTCGATCAGGTGGATCCCGGCGAACGGATCGAGCACCGAGGTGGCGATGTGCACGACCAGGACGGCGATCGCCAGCAGCGAGACGTTGCGATGCACTCCCTCGATCACGAAGCGCGGCCAGCGCGCGCTCTGCACGCGGCCGATGTTCGCGATCCCGAGCACGACGCTCCCGGTCAGGAGCACCAGCGTCACCGCTCCGGTCGCGCGGGTCAAGTACCACAGGGAGCTGGGGCCGGCGGCGGCTAGCACCATCAGCTTGGTTCGGGGTCGGGCACCGGCCAGCCGGCGACGAGGGTGACCGTGCCGTCCAACGCGATCAGCCGCGCCGGCAGCCCGAGTCCGTCGAGCCAGTCCGGCGCCCGCTCGCCGCGAACGATCGCCGCCGTGCTCGCGATGTTGGCATCGACGCAGCACGCGGCGGCCACGCTGACCGTGCGCCAGCAGTCATCGGCGGGTGCCCCGGTGTGCGGATCGAGGATGTGGTGAAGCTCGGAGTCGCCGCGCCGCCAGCGGCGCACCGTCGTGCTGGAGGTGGCAAGGCCGCCGGATCGCAGCGCGATCGTCTGGCCCTCGTCGGTCGCCTGGGAGGAGTGGTCGTCGGTGACGCGGACCGCCCAGCCGTCCGCGGGCGCCGCGCCGGCGGTCGCGATGTCGCCGCCGAGGCTCACCAGCACGCCGCCCGCGAGTCCCTCGGCCGCAGTCGCCGCTGCGACATCGGCCGCGAGCGCCTTGGCTGTGGCGCCGTAGTCCAGCTCGATGCCGGCGGGCACGCGGACCGTGGAGTGCGCGTCGTCGAGCTCGATTCGCTGCCAGCCGCCGGCACGGGCGAAGCGCACCGGGCCGCCGGCGCGGATCGCGGCGAAGTCGCGGTCATAGCCGGCCACCCGCAGCGAGGAGCCGATCGTGGGGTCGAGGTCGCCGTCGGTCAGCCGCGCGGCCCGCAGTGCACAGCGCGTGGCGCGCACGAACAGCCGGCTCACGGGGACCCGCGAGCCGCCGGCGGCGTTGACCCGGCAGAGCTCCGAATCGTCGCGGAAGCGGCTGCAGGCATGGTCGACCTGATCGAGCACCTCGCGTACTGTCGCGGCTGCGTCGGTCAGCTCTCGCGGTTGCGTTGCGATGACCACGACGCTCGTTCCCAGCGCCCGCCAGCGCGCCGAGGCACCCACCCCGTTCACGAGCCGCCTGAGACCACCACGGGTGCGGCCGGTGTCGGCGTTGGCGTCACCGTCGCGGGCGACAGCCCATCGGAGGCGGCGGAGGAGGTCTGAGCGGCCGACAGCGAGCTGGCGGCCGAGGCGTTGGACGCCGTGCGCCCGTGGAAGGCCTGGGAGGCGATCAGCGCCAGCGCGCCCGACAGTCCAACGATTCCCACGGTGAGCCACCGTGTCACGGCCGAGATGCGGCGCAGTCCGGCGTCACGGGCCATCACGGCGCGGCGGGTCGCAGTTTCCTTCGGCGTCGCCGATCCCGAGCGTGGTGCGCGTGGACTCATGGCTGGAATTGTTGCCCCACGAGCCACAAATTCTCCTAAGCGCCGGATGAGAAGCCGCTTAGAAGCTTCGCGCGCACCTGCGCGGGTGCTGAACGCCGCTAGGATCGCGCCGGTGACCGACGCGCCCGCGAGCGACGGATCCGACTTTTCGCGGGAACGGCGCCGCGAGCGCGAACGCGAACGCCGCCGGGCCCGGGCCCGTCGGCGCGCGCGCGTCCGGCTCGGCGTGGTCATCCTCGTCGCGGCCGCGCTGATCGTCTTCGCGCTCACCCGCGGGCGCTCGCAACCGGGCGTCCCGACCGCGGTGCGGACCGAGATCTCGGTCCACGTCGCGCAGATCGGCCGGCTCCCCGCGGCGGTTCAGGATGCCGCGATTGCGGCGTCCGGGCGCGGCTCGCTGCTGCTGCTGGGCGGCATCGGCGCGACCGGGAGCTCCACCTCGGCGGTCGTCGAGGTGACGGCCGCCGGAACCAGCTCGGTTCGCGCGCAGCTGCCGGACGTTCAACACGACGCGCAGGCGGCGTTGCTGGGCGGCGAGGTCTACGTGTTCGGCGGGGGCGACATCGCCTCCTACCCGCACATCCTGCGTTACGACCCGGCCGCCGGGGCGGCCGCGAACGCCGGCGAGCTGCCGCGAGCGCAGTCCGATGTGGCCGTCACGACGATCGGCTCGACGGCCTACGTCGTCGGCGGCTTCGACGGTGTCGCGCCGCTCGACACGATCGTCGCCTGGCGGCCGCGGGCCGCTGCGCGCTACGTCGCGCGGCTGCCGTTCGCCGTGCGCTACGCCGCCGTCGCGGCGGTCGGCGGGCGCCTGATCATCGCCGGCGGGACCGGCGCCGACGGGGTCAGCGACGCGATCTGGAGCTACGCCCCCTCCGATGGCGCGGTCGTCCAGGTCGGCGTCCTGCCGCGGGCGCTGACGCACGCGTCCGCGGTCACGCTGGGCGGCCGCGTCTATGTGATCGGCGGCCGCCTCTCGGTCAGCGGCAACCAGACGGCGGAGATCGTCGAGATCGACCCCGCGAGCGCCCTGGCCACGGTCGTCGGATCGCTCCCGGCGCCGCTCTCGGACGCGGCGGTCGCCGTCACGGACGGCCGCATCGTCGTGGCCGGCGGCCAGGCATCCGACGGCGCGCCGGCGCGCACGATCCTCTCGCTGACTCCGATCGTGCGCCAGC
>PMKB01000010.1 GCA_003157595.1 Solirubrobacterales bacterium | reverse complement strand
GTCGATGCGCTTCGCGAAGCGCATCGACACCCGATTAGCTTAGCGCAGACTTGAGGTACTCATCCTGCAGCCAAGCGACGGTCGCCGCGAGGCCGGTCGCGTAGTCGATGCCTGGCTCCCAGCCGAGCATCTCCCGCGCTTTGCGATTGCTGAAATCCTGATCTATTCCCAGGACATGCACGGCCTGCCGCGAGAGCAGAGGCGGTACGTTCAGACGCGTCGTCTTGCGCACCAAGCGGTAGCCGTGCTCGAGCGAAAAACCGATGCCGTTCGCCAGCCAATACGGCAAGCTCCATCGTGCCTGCGGGCAGGCGAGGCCGGCGGCCAAGCCATCGGTGAACTGCTTCCAGCTGACCTGGAGGCCGTCGGTGACGTTGAAGGCGTTACCGCGCGCGGCTTCGTGGCGGAGCGCCAGGACCGCGGCATCGATGAGGTTGTCCACGTAGCACAGGCCGGCAACGGCACTGCCGCCGCCGACCAGGAGCATGTGACCGGCGCGCATCGCGCGCGCGATCTCACCGACGACCTCCGCCGAGCGGGGCCCGTAGACGGTCGCCGGGCGAAGAATGACCGCGTCCAGCCCGTGCGCTCGCGCCACGCGGCGGACTTCGGCCTCGGCGGCCAGCTTCGTCTGCGCGTACCAGTTGCGAAACCGGGTCGCGACGTAGGTTTCGTCGACCGACGCGCGACCGGGGTAGCCGTAGACATCCGTCGTGCTGAAGTGAATGACGCGCTGCACCGATGCGGCGACGCAGGCTTCGAGCACGTTCCGTGTCCCCTGAACGTTGACACTCGCGATCTCCTCCACGGTGCCCCAGTCCGATACCCGCGCGCCGCAGTGGAACACGTAGCGGCAGCCCGCCGCGGCGCGAGCGAGTGAGCCCGCCCTTGAAAGGTCGCCCACCGCGATCTCGACATCGAGTTTATCGAGCAGCGACGTGTCGCTGGTTGCGCGCACGAAACAGCGAACCTGACAGCCCTCGGCCACCAGCCTCTGGGTGAGGTGCCCGCCGATGAAACCGCTCGCACCGGTGATCAAACAGACGTCACGCGACGGATCGACGGACTTGCCGCGGTGCGCCGCCTCATCTGTCATCGGGACGTGTGCGCGCCTCGCCGGCCAAGCGTCGCGGTGGCAATATCGCGCACGACGGCCCAGTTCTTGCCGCCGCCGCCATGACAATCGGCGAGCACCGCGTCGAGTGCAACGAGGAAGCTGCGCGCCTCGGACTCCGAGAGCGTCAGCGGCGGCAACAACTTGATCACGTCGTTCTTACCGGCCGCCATGGTGATCACGCCGTGGTCGCGGTGAAGCGGAATCACGATCAGCTGAGGAAACAGTCCCTCGCTCGCCATGTGAATCAAACGCCAGTTGAGCCGCGCGATCCGGGACTTGGGCGCGCACAGCTCGATCCCGATCATCAGCCCGCTGCCGCGCACCTCCTTGATCATCTCGAAGCGCTGCTGAAGCTCGGCGAGCCCGTCGCGCAGCACGGTGCTGATGTACCCGGCGTGCTCGACCAGACGATCGCGCTCGATGATGCGCAGCGTGGCCAGACCCGCCGCCATCGACAGGCGATTGCGCCCGAAGGTCGACTGGTGCACGTAACAGCGCTCAAGCGTTCCCACGGCGCGGGTGTAGATCTCACGGCTCGTGACCATCGCTGCGACCGGCATGTAGCCGCCGCTGAGCGCCTTGCCGACGAGCACCAAGTCCGGCTCGAGTCCCCAGTGATCCAGCGCAAACCAGCTGCCGGTGCGTCCGAGCCCGGTCTGGACCTCGTCGATCACCAGCAGCGTGCCGTAGCGCCGACACAGCGCCTGCGCGGCCTGCAGATAGCCCTCAGGCGGAAGCGTCACCATGCGGCCCTGGATCGGTTCGACGATGAAGGCGGCAACATCTTTCGCCCGCAGCTCGGCCTCCAAGCGCTCGAGGTCGCCGAACGGGACGCGCTCGCAACCCGCCAGCAGCGGGCCGAAGCCCTCCTTGAAGAAGTCGTCACCGACCAGCGAGAGCGGCCCGAGCGTGACACCGTGAAAGCTGTCGTCGCAGGAGATCAACCGAGGCCGGCGCGTCGCTGCGCGCGCAAACTTCATCGCCGAGTCCACGGCCTCGGCGCCAGTGCTCGCGAAGAACACCGCGTCGAGCCCGGGCGGCAAGCGCTGTGACAACCCTTCGGCGAGCATGCCGGCCAGCGCCGAGTAGTGCAGCTGCACACCGTCCACGAGGTTCGCGGCAAGTGTTGCCCGCAGGACCTCGCGCACATCCGGATGGTTGTGGCCCAAGCTGGCGAAGCCCTCACCCGTATGAAAGTCGAGGTATGCGCGACCAGCGGCGTCGTAGAGGTAGGAGCCCTGTGCCGATGTGTACTCCTTGTCGAAGCCGAGGATCCGCAGCACGTCGACGAGTGAGGGATCGAGGTGGCGGGCGGCCAATTCCAACGTTTCGCCGGACCGCGCGATGGCGTCCTCGACCACGCCAAGAGAATCGACAGCATCAATGAGTGGAGACTCTGCGCTCATAGCGATTGGCGGCGGACATCACGCGAGCTGCGGTATTGCCTGCGGCGTGTTCGGCGCTCGCTCGTTGGCAGTCTATGTTTCTGCCGGCTGGAGCAGCCGTGACGACGGCCGGCAGCGCAGCGGCGCGACGCGCTCCGGACACGGTCGGTCGGGGAGTCGGCGCTCGGTCGGACCCGGCGGCTACGGCGCGGGTTCCAGCTGCGACGGCGGAGCGATGGCGGNNCGCCGTTGAGTTGCGCTTCGGGCGGGTCCGGCGTGTAGACGGGCTGCGGGAAGGCCGGCCAGTTCGGCGACGGTATGCGGTTGAAGGGCTCGAGCGCCGCTTCGGCGGCCATTGCGCGGGCGGGGGAGTCGGCCACTATGTCGATGTCTTGGTGGTCGGTGTAGATCTCGATTGCTTTGCCGCCGTCGTACACCACGGCGGGCACGCCGTGGACCTCGGTCCAGCGCTGTGTC
>PMKB01000272.1:9232-43125 GCA_003157595.1 Solirubrobacterales bacterium | reverse complement strand
CGCTTCGCCGTCTCCGACGTGATCGCCGACCCCGACATGGACCAAGCCACCCGGGCCGACATGGCGGCATGGACCGGCTGCATCGCGGGTGCCCTGACCGAAGCCGAGTTTCGCGGCGCGCTCAGCTCCGCCGGTTTCGAGGACATCGAGATCCGGCCCACCCACCGAGTCCACGAGCACGCCAGCGCCGCCATCATTCGCGCGCGAAAGCCAGGCGCGAGCGCGTGCTGCGCACCCGATGCACTTGGCGGATGTTGCGAGCCAGCGGCGAAAGACGAGTGCTGCGGCGCCTCCGCGCCGGACGATGCGCCGTCGACCTGCGCCTGCACAGACTGACCCGCTCAGCTCCAAAGGCGCGAGGGCGCGGTCACCGCTGCGGCCGTGATCTACGCCGCTGGCGAGACACGCGCGCGCTGCGCGACATCCGCGGACTCACGCGGCAGCAGGAGCGACAGCACACCCGCTGCGAGGACGAATCCTGCCGATGTCCACAGGCAGGCGGTTAGTCCGTTCCACTCGTAGATCAGGCCGGAGAGAACGGTCCCGGCGAGGCGCCCGACCGCGTTCGCCATGTAGTAGAAGCCCACGTTCATGGTCACCTTGTCGGCGTCGGAGTAGGCCAGGATCAGGTAGGAGTGGACTGCGGAGTTCATCGCGAACACGACGCCGAAGGGGATCAACCCGACGACGATCGCAATCGCCGGGTCGATGTGCTCGGTGAGCGCCAGCGCGATCGCGGCGGGGCACACCGCGAGCCCTAGCGCCAGCCAAATGACCGTCCTACCGTCGGGCTCACCGCCCGAGCCCTTGACCCGCCGGCGGACGAAGCGCGGAGCGAGCGCCTGGACGCCGCCGTAGCCGATCACCCAGACGGCGAGCAGCGTGCCAACCTCCCAGAAACTCCAGCCGACGACGGTATACAGGAAGAACGGCAGGCCGACGACAAACCACACATCGCGCGACGCAAACAGAAAGATGCGCGCGGCCGCAAGCACGTTGACTGCGCGGTTGTTGGAGAACATCTTCGTGAACTTCGCAGTCTTGTCCGGGCGCCCGAGATGACCTCGCATCAAGCTCGAGCTCGCGAGGAGAGCCGCGAGCACCATCGCCGCCATGATCAGCATCGCCGCCCGGAAGCCGACCAGCGTGAGGAGCAGGCCGCCGAGGAAGAAGCCGATCCCCTTGAGCGCGTTCTTCGATCCCGTCAGGATCGCAACCCAGCGATAGAGCGCAGAGTCATCGCTGTCGCGCACGACCAGCTTGACGGCGCTCTTCGAGCTCATCTTGGTCAAGTCCTTGGCGACGCCCGAGAGTGCCTGCGAGGCCATCACGTAGGCAACAACCAGCAGCGACGCTGGCGCGAAGCCCAGCATGCAAAGGGCGACGATCTGGATCGCGAGCCCCATGAAGAGCGTGATCTTCAACCCCAGCCGAGCTGCCAGCCAACCGCCCACGAGGTTCGTGACGATGCCCGCCACCTCGTAAAGGACGAACAGCGAGGCGACCTGCAGCGGGCTGTAGCCGAGCCGGTCGAAGTAGAACAGCACGAGCGTACGAGTTGCCCCGTCAACGAGCGTTTCCGTCCAATAGGCGGCCGTCCCCAGCGTGTAGTTGCGCAGGTCGCGCCGGCGCTTCTGCGCTGCGCCCTCGACGGCGACTGCATCGCTAGCCATCGGCGGGGCGAGTCGAGATTGCGACGCGTTCCCCGCGAGGAAGGCTCGACGCGACGGTACGCGCGAGCTCGACGAGCCGGTTCGCGTACCCCCACTCGTTGTCATACCAAGCCAGGATCTTCACCTGAGTGCCGTCCGTCACCATCGTCGAGAGCGCGTCGATGATCCCCGAGCGCGGGTCATCCTTGAAGTCGACTGACACGAGCGCGCGGTGCTCGTATCCGAGGATGTCCGCCAGAGGCCCGGCGGCCGCAGCCTCGAGCAGACCGTTTACTTCTTCGACCGTGGTGGAGCGGGCCACCTCAAACACACAGTCGGTGAGCGATGCATTCAACAGCGGCACGCGCACCGCGAGACCGTTCAGTCTTCCTTCGAGCTCGGGAAAAATCAGCCCGATCGCGGTAGCCGACCCAGTCGTCGTCGGAATCAACGACACGTTCGCAGCACGCGCTCGGCGCAGGTCCTTGTGCGGCGCGTCGACGAGCGTCTGCGTGTTCGTCATGTCATGCAGGGTTGTGATCTGGCCGTGGCGGATCCCGATCCCCTCGTGAATCACCTTGACCACAGGCGCGAGGCAGTTGGTCGTGCACGAGGCAGCCGTCAGCAGATCGTGCCGGTCGGGCTCGTAGAGGTGGTCGTTGACCCCGACCACCAGGTTCAGCGCCCCCTCTTTGACTGGTGCCGCGACGATCACCTTACGCACGCCACGTCGGAAGTACGCGTCCAGGGTTTCGCGGGTACGAAACCGTCCCGAGCATTCGAGCACGATGTCGACGCCAAGGTCGCCCCACGGGACGTCACCGGGCGTCGCCGCGCTGCTGTAGCCGAGCTCGGTCCCGTTGATAGCGAGTACGTCACCGTCGCCGTGGACGTCTTCAGACCACCGCCCATGGATCGAGTCGAACGTCAGCAGATGCGCAGCCGTGCCGGCGTCGCCGTTCAACTCGTTGACGTGAGCGAACGAGAATTCTGGCCAACCCCACGCCGCGCGAAGCGCCAGCCGCCCCATACGGCCGAAACCGTTGATGCCGACACCCACGGTCATGCAACCCTCCCAGTGCCCGCGCCTCCAGGCCTCCGCGTGACGACACGCTCCTGCACGGCGCTATCGTAATCCATTGACACCCGTGAGTGTTATCGATGCGTGTCTACCCCATCGATCCAGCGCCTCTGAGAGCCCGACACGCTTGCCGAATGCTCCGCACACCACGCTCCATCAACTCGTCCGGATACTTCTTCGGTCTTGGCATCAACAGAGCCTCGCCTTCCCCCAGGACAGAATCCTGGAATCAGCACCTCCGTCAAACCCGGCCTGGCTCAGAGCGTCTGTGCGGCGCGATTGCGGAGCTCCTGGGAGGGAGCGATGAGGGCGATCCTGATCGAAACGGCGGCACCAGTTGTCTCGCCCACGCGAACGGCGCGACCGTTGGTGGCTGCTCGGGACCTGACACGCTTCTGGACCGTGGCTAGGGGCCGGCATTCCGGCGCGGTTGCGATCAGTCCCGTTCGTGGCCGTCCGCCGACCCTCCTGCGCACTGATCACAGGCTCTAACGCGACTGCGTGGGCCTCGAAGCGCGGCCGCCAGGCTCGACATGCGTCCGCTTTGTGCTCCGGTCATCGCGCACGGCGATGGAGGTGCCGATCGGGACCGAGAGGCGGCCCCCACGAAATCGCTCGGTTAGGAACGGGCCGGCTACGAACGCGTCGAGTTTGCGCGAGGACGGAAGCTCTTGTGAATCGACTGTCATCACACACCCATAGCCACTGGCGGCGCACGATGTCTGTGCTGGCGGCTACCACGGCGCTTGGGCTTGGCGGTGCTGCGGCGGCCCAGGCCCAGGTTCTGTTTCCGACTCCGGGCAGCATGACGGTGACCGGCGTGCCCCTCAACGTGCGGGCGGGCCACACCTTTACGCTCCATGAGATGCTGCCGCTGGCGGTTTTCAACGGGGAGTTCGCGCTTCAGAGTGAGTCCGGATCCGGAGTGTGGCAGACGCTGGTTTCGGCTCCGCCTCGCCCGCGAATTGCCTGGCTGCACTGGAAAGTCCCGGCCGCGTTGCGCGGCTCGCACCTGACCGTGCGCTACCTACTGGTAAGCGGTGCCCAGATGCTCGCTGTCAGCCCCAACTACACGATGAACGTGACCTCATGACCACGAAATGGCCGCGCTTGATGTTGAATCTGCGGTCCTCGAGCGCCCGACGCTGGACACTGTGCGCGGTCACGGCGGCCGTCATAGCGCTCTGCACGGGCACGAGCTCGATCGCCGGCGCCGACGTCAGCCACGTGGGCTGGCCGCACACGGTCACCGTCGCGTTCGCGGCCAACGGCGGGCAGGTGTTGGTTGGCACCGACGGCAACGACATGCTGCTCGGCGGGCCGGGTTCGGACACGATCTACGGCGGGCCGGGCAAGGACATCATCTGGGGCGACCAACACCCCTTTCCCGACAACCCCACAACCCAGGTCGACAATCTCTACGGCGGGCCCGGTAACGACTGGATCTACACGAGCCACGGAACGAACCACGTCTACGCCGGTTCCGGCAACGACCACGTGTTCGCCTACTTCGGCCACGGCACGATCGACTGCGGATCCGGCTATGACGTCCTCACCCTCGATAAGACGACCGAGCACGCCTACACGCTGACCAACTGCGAGGTCATCCGGATCGGCTATCCCTGATCCGGCTCGGCGGCAGGATGATCCGCGTTACAAGCACGCACGCGGATCACCGCCTGGCGCCCGAGCCTCGCTTGCCGCTTTCAATCGTGTGAAGCGCTCAGATCTCGACGCATGCTTTCGCCGCAGCAAGGATCGCGTGCAACCCGGGCGCTATCGCTGCTTCTCGCCCTGAACGGGCGCCTTCGGCGGTTGACACGAGAGTGCTGAGAAGCGCAGTAAGCAGCAGTCGCCTGGTGCGACGCGTTCGTGGCGTTAGGTGCCGGGCACCGAGATGCGTCGCCAGGTGCGTCCGGCGTCGGTGGTCCGCCACAGCGACAGGTCCCCCGATGCGCCTTCGCTTGTGATCCAGCCGTCCGCGTTCGTGACGAAGTCGACGACCGGCGGCGGCGGGGACTCGTTGGGGTAGCCGAGCGTGAACCTGACGTTGCTGGTGATCGTCCGCCAGCTGCGGCCGGCGTCGTCGGTGACGAGAATCTGATTGCCTGCCACCAGCCGCCAGCGCAGCGGGCTGATGGTGTCCACGAGCCAGGGTTGCGGGCGCCCCGGCGGGGTGACCGGATGCCAGGAGGATCCGGCGTCGGTGATGACGTAGACGACGCTCCTCGCCGGGCTCGGAGGTTCGACGGTGTACGCAACGGCTCCGTTGGCGCCGCTCAGCACCGGAGAGCCGGCGAAGCCGGCGCCGCCGTGCTCGTTCGCCGGTCCCGCTGCGATACGACGGATCCAGATCGTCCCGCCATCGGTCGTCTCGTACAGCGGAGCGCCCCCTGCGGCACACCGGAAGGCAGCCCAGCCGACGCTCGGGCTTGTGAAGTCGACGTCCTTGTCACAGCCGAACGGGAGCGAGCCGGGAGGACTGCTCTTCGGGCCGGACCGCGAGAGGACCCGCCAGTGCCGACCGCCGTCGTCGGTCCGGTAAAGCGTCACGCCTTCGGACCCGACGGCAGCGCCGACCGCAGCGCACGAGCCGTCGTCTGCTGAGACGAACTGCAAGCCGCACCCGTTGCTGCCCGGGCGAGTGCCCACGAGAGTCCAGTGGCGGCCCCGGTCGGAGGTCGACGCGATGGCTTGCGCGGCGCCGTAGGCGAGGCCGCCGTAGACGACCCAGGCATGGTCGGCGTCCAAGGCGAAGAAGCCGCCGATCCAATGGTCGCCGACCTGCTCGCCCAGACCGGCCGGGGTCACCTCGCTCCAGTGCGTCCCGCCATCGGTGCTGCGCTCGATCGCCTGCGCGCCGCCGGAAAGGTCCTGAAGGTCCTGCGTCCACGCCCACACGGTCGCGGCGCCGACCGGCCAAACCTGCTCGATGCTCTGGCCGCCGCCAGGGACACGCACGGACCGAACCAGCGCTGCAGCACGAGCGGGCCGATCGGGCGGCGTGCCGCCGACCGCTCCGCTCGCGAGGCAGTCAAACGCGACCGCCGCAACGATCAAGACAACGAGCCCGTAGCGTCTGCCGCTCAGCATCCTCGCCCCCATCCTCACGCCTCGCCGACAACCTCGCTGACTCTAGTACGCGCCAGCGCCCAGGCCAGCAAGACCGTGACTACGCGCCACGCGCACCACGCGTAAAAGCAGCGGTCTCGCTCAGCGGCACCGAGTCAGCCACCTTGAAGCAGGCATTGCAGCGCCTCGTCCAAGCTCAACCACCCGGGACGTGAAGGCGGACCTCGGAACTCGGTCGCTGACCTGTAACTTTCCCCTCAGGCAGCTCTGCCTGTGGAGGCGACGGATACCCGTGTGTTTCACCGATTGACGTGACCGGTTTGAGCACCTCCGAGCTGTTCGGGGCGCCTCGGCGAGCAAAGGCTGCAGCAGGGAGTAGCCCATCCCCAGACACCCGCGATAGCGTCAGGACGCGCCTCTCGAGATCTCGGCGCGGACACCTGGATTGCTCAGCGACGAGCGAGACAGATTCCGCTCGCCCCGCGGTCATCGGCCTCGTCGAGTCGATGACCGACTCGAGGTTGGCGATTCGAGGACCATGAGCGCCGCGTGGTGATCCCCGCCTCCGTCGCGGCGCCGGCGCTGGCGAGGCCGATGAATCTGGCTCTGGATCGCGGTCTCATCATGTGCGGCCAAAGGCCGCACCTCGGCTACCGATTAGGGAGGACTCAATGAGCAACGATGATCACACGGGCTTTCCCAAACTCTCCGCGCCGGCACGCCGCGCGCTGTCAGCCGCCGGCTACACGCGGCTGGATCAGCTAGCCCAGGTCACCGAGTCCGACGTCACGAAGCTGCACGGCATGGGGGCGACTGGGATCGCGGCCCTGCGCGAGGCGCTTGATGAGCGCGGCCTCTCGTTCCACGCGAGCGTTCCCGCGTCCGGCCGTCTGCACGGGGTGGCGGGGTCCCCCCGCGAGGTCGACGAGTATCTGCGTGGTGTCGAGGAGCCGGGCCGCAGCACGCTTCAGACGCTGCGGCGCACGATCCTCGAGATCGTCCCTGACGCGGAACAGGTGATCTCCTACCGCGTTCCGGCTTTCCGGGCACGCGGTGAGACGGTCGCCGGCTTTGCCGCGTTCAAGAATCACCTCAGCTACCTGCCGTTCAGCGGCTCGGTCCTCTCGCAGCTTGCGGATGAGCTCGACGGCTACGCTATGACCAAGAGCTCCCTGCACTTCCCCGTTGACCGCCCCCTGCCAAAGGCGCTCGTCAAGAAACTGATCGCGGTGCGCCTCGCGCAGGTCGGCCGGCGCTCGCGCTAAGCCGCTGCCACAGCGGCCTCTACCCCGCGATTTCGGGGCAGGCCGTGTGCGCGAAACGGAGCCACCTATGAGTCCTGCTTTGCTGGTCGCGCGGTACTCGGACCAGCTGAACTGCCGTCCTGCTCCGCGCGGTCTGCAGGTCCGTGGCGGGCCCGGGCGCGGCCTGGAGCGCTTGGCCCTAGGGTTTCAGAGATGACCCGGTCTGAGTTTCTGCCTTCGGCTGGGGCGCTTGAGGAAGTCCGGCGCCTCGCCGGCTCGTCGGCCGTGATTGTGGACGTCGCACGCCTCGAGGGCGGTCAGCATGCGGACACCTGGAGGGTCGACACCGACAATCCCGCGTTCAGCGCGGTCGTCCGCCAGTTCCCGATGGCCGACTCTGCCGCCTGCCGTGAGCAGCGTGTGCTGCGAACGCTTGATGGGCTCGGGGGTTGGGCTCCGGTGCTGCTCGGGGGCGACTTGGACGGCCAATGGTCGGAGCACCCGACTTCTTTGATCAGCTGGCTTGACGGCGAGTCGGACATCACGCCGAGTGATCCGCAGACGTGGGCGCGCGAGCTGGGTCGCGCGTTGGCTCTGGTGCACGTGCTACCAAGCGACCGGCTGGCGGACTTGCCGAGCGTGTTCGACGGCAGAGGGTCTCAGGCTGAGTTGAATGGTCCGTTGGCAGCGGAAGTTCGGTCTCGCTGGTCGCAGATCATCGGCTCGGCTGAGGTGCTCACCCATTCCGACTACTGGTCAGGCAACGTCGTCTGGCGTGATGGAAGGCTCACGGGCATCGTTGACTGGTCGGGTGGAGCACGCGGTCCACGCGGCTACGACCTCGGCTGGTGCCGCCTTGATCTCGTTCTTCTGTTCGACGAACGCATCGCTGACGCCTTTCTTGGGGCCTATGAAGCCGCAATCGGCCAGACCCTGGGCGACGTGGTTCTCTGGGACGGCTGGGCAGTCGCTCGCTCGCACGACGCAGTCGAGACCTGGGCTCCGAACTATGCGCCCCTGGGGCGCGGCGACCTGGGCGAACACGAACTTCGGCAACGCCACTCACTTTGGACAACACGTCTCTTAGAGCAGACGTAGGCCGTGCCTTCGTGCCCGCCAAAGCTGCGAGCACCGTCGTGTCAGGAGAGTGCGCCAAGCTCCCGACGGGACCGCCGAGATGGAGACTGCCGCGTTCACGAAGACGGGGCAGTCCCGCCGGTGGGAGCGACCCCTGGTACCGGCGTCGGCGCCCTGGTGGTGGTGTGACGCAACGCCGACCGCACAGCCGCGTAAAGGAGGTCGGCAACGGCCGCTTGCCGCTGGTGCCGGCGGAGCCGTGCGAGCCATCGCACCCTTCGCCGCGTCACGCCCGGGCACGGTGCGGCAGCACGAGTGCAGCCTCACCGTCGCAGTCGTCGCCCGGGGCACCGCCCGCTCGCGCCTCACCATCACTGAATGGTGAGGCGCGAGCGACCAGCACGCGACCGCTGGCGCGGACAGCGGCGAGCCTCACGGCCGACCGTCGCCGGCCCGCGGTCCGCATTCACCCAACTAGGCTACGCACGCCGGCGGAGAGGTCTTCGACCGCTTGACGGTGTAATGCACGACGATGACCTTGTTTCCGTACTGGAGGTCACATGTGAACACGCCATAGTGTCCCTTCGCCACCTTGAAGGTCAACTTCCCCGTCGCCTGATCGATGGTGACCTTGACGTGCCTCGAGACGGCAATGATTCCGTACGGCGTGCCTGTCCCTGTTACCTTCGATCCGCCACCGCTCACCGTGGTGCTGCCACAACCGCACCCCGAGGTCGGAAGCGCAATGGTCGTCGGCTTGGTCTGCGTGCTCGTCGTCACCGTGGTGGTCGACGTCGACGAGCCCGTCGTCTTGCTTGACGTGGTCGTGGTCGTCGGCGTGATCACCGGACGTGGTGTCAGCGTAGTCGTGCAGCTCGTGGGAAGAAACGTATCGCCATCCAGCGTCACCGCCCCGCTACGCGCCAATACGCGCCCATCGACCGTCACGCCTGTCGTGACCGTGGCCGATGTCAGCGCCATGAGCGTGCCGACGAAGCCGGAGTGCGTGCCAAGCGTCGCCGAGCTTCCAACCTGCCAGTACACGTTGCACGCCTGGGCTCCGTTCTCCAGGACCACCCTGCTACCCGATGCCGTCACCACGGTCGAGCCGGCCTGAAAGATGAATACCGCGTTGGGGTTGCCCGCGCCATTGAGCGTGACGGTGCCGGTCAGCATCATCGAGCTTGCCGAGGTGTAGACGCCCGCCACAAGAGTCTTGCCACCGAGATCGCCGACGTTCGGAATCGTGTTGGTCGTCTTGGCAGAGGCAGCGTCGTTGTAGGCGATCGTCAGGTCATTTTGAGCCTGCGACGCCGCAGCGTCAGCGGTATGCGTCGCGCCCTTCGCCAAACCGGGCGAAAACCCGGTTATCGCTGAGCCCGGACTCACGCCAAGTTCACCATCCAGTACGGACGGACCAGTATTCGTAACGGTCGATCCGGCCAGCACCGAATAGCCTGCCGCAGTGCCCATTATCGGTGCCGTCGCGGTGGATACTGCCGATGCGGATGATGCGGCGAGAGCTGTTGCTGCCACGGCAACTATCAGGAGCTGCAAACCGCGTGCTTTTGAGACCATGCCTCATCTGCTTTCATAGTCAAAGACGACATTCCAGCCGTCTGGCGTTGGTAGAGTCCGACGCCCTTTGGTAGCTCGAGTCGGCATGGTCCGATCAGCACGCGCGGAAGCACCCGCGGGCACGCGAGAGGAGCAGTCATTTCGGCCGCTTGGCGGCCCTCAACTACAAAAGGGGTAGGCGTCCGAGTTCCGTCGCGCTGGGCGCTCCGGAGCACATTCTCGGGCTGGACCGCGACGGTCGCGGCAAGCGCGAGTCAAGCGGACGGGAGACAAAAGGGTCAGCGCGAAGCGACTACGTCGGCTCGATCAGCGACCGCCCACGGTCTTATCGGCACAAGCCGGACAAAGGTTGAGTGATCGCTTCGATCGCCGTACCATCGCCGATGCATCGCCGCGATGGCTGCCGGCGGCTAGCAACACGCTGCTCGGATCTTCGCGTGTTTGCCTGTGCCCTGAGTCCGACGCCGAGTGTCGATACAACGGGCCGCAGTCGGGACGTGACTCTCGGCACCACCACGGAGGTGTCTTCGCCGCTGCTGGCGGAGCCCGCGGGCAGCTTCTCGTTGTCCCGTCTGAGCACAGTGACCTCGCGGCCCGTGGCGGCGAGGTCACTGTTCGGGAGTTGGCCGCCCGCCAGCCTGCCCGCACGCCGGCGGCGCGCCGCCGGGAAGTAGCGCGCCTCAGGGTCGCAGCCGGAAGGACGGGTACTGGCCTGTTACGAGCACGAACGCGTAGGCGACGACGCGGTTGTGCCAGCGGGGTAGTCGATCGAGAGCCGCACCGGGTATCCGCTGCTCATGGCACGCTCCTAACTCGCTGGCAAGTCGCATGAGCCTACGCTTGCGTCCCGACCGCCCTGCTGCGAAGGGAACGCACCGCCAGGAGCGGGCGTTGCCGCTCGGATCTCGACGCTTCGATCGCGATCGCCCGGTCCGTCGGCCCACCTGCGAATTGGCAGCCTTGTGGTCGCGTTCAGTCGGTGATCGTGACGGGGACGCCAGAGCTGATGTGGCCGCCGAGCCAGGCAATGTCTGCCGTTGCCAGGCGCACGCATCCGTGCGAGACGGCGGTGCCCGGGGTACCGCCGATGTTGGCGATGCCGTGGAGAGCCACCTGTCCGGGGCCGCCGTCGAACTCCGCGAGCGCATTGGAGCGCGCGCTCAGGGCCAGAGCGAACGGCGCGCCGCCTGAATCAGGACTGAGTGGGACCGTCTCCTCGACGAAGAACCGTCCAGTCGGGGTCGGCGTCGACGGTTTTCCGACCACGGCGAGGAATGCACGCGTCACTTTCCCATTGTCAAAGACGGTCACCTGGCGTGTGGAGAGGTCCACGACGATCCGCCATGCGGTGACCGCCACCGACACGGCCCCGGCCTCGATCCAGCCCGTGTGACTGTCCGGTCGGCCGGGGAGCAGCACCTCGAGCCAGCGCTCTCCGCTGGTGTTGGTGGTTCCGACGACGGGGAGCACGGTGCGCTCACCGGTAATTGGACGGACCTCGTTGACCTCGCCCGCCGATCCAGAGCCTGTAGCTGGGTTGCGGAAGGCTTCGGTGTCGTGGTTGAGGACCGCCAGCTGCTGCGTTGCGGGCACCCGCTGCGCGCGTTGCGGCGAGGGGGGCGCCCCGGCCGCCGACGTGGCGGCCAGCGACGACGCCACAGCGGCGAGACAGCCGGCCGCCCGCAACCCCTGTTTGACCGAGTGCATCATCAGCGGTCAGCCCGTGAAGGCCGGAGGCTTATTCGCCGTCGGTACGACGGGCTTGGGCGTCACCGGTTTCGTAACCTTAGGGCGCGGCGGCTTCACGACGGGCTTCGGCTTCTTCGCCGTCGGATGTTTGGGTTTGGTGGCGCCGGTTGTACCGGTCCCGCCGGTGGCGCCTTTGGTTGAGCCGCCACCGGTGGTGCCTGCTCCAGTGGTCGACCCCGTTCCGGTTCCAGCCGGCGTGGTGCTGCTGGCGGCCGTGCACGCGGCCCTCGTGATGGTGTTGGTGTCGAGCGTGACGGCGCCGTTACGGGCCAGCACGCTGCCCTGCAACGTCGCTCCGGTCGTCATCGTGATCGACGTGAGCGCGAGGACGTTGCCGACGAACGCACTGCTTGTGCCGATGGTCGCCGAGCTGCCAACCTTCCAGTAGACGTTGCAAGCCTGTGCTCCACCGATCAAGTTGATTTCGCTCCCGGAGCCGACAATCAGCGACGAGCCGGCCTGAAAGACGAAGACGGCACTGGGATTGCCTTGGGCGTCCAGCGTGAGCTGGCCGCTGAGACCGAGCGAGCTTGCGGATGTGTAGACGCCCGGCGTGAGCGTACGCCCGGCCAAATCGCCGGAGACGGTCGCCGTCGAACTGCGCCCCGCGGCGTCGTTGTAGGCGGTGACGAGGTCGTTCTTGGCCTGCAGGGCCACACCGTTTGCGACCTGAGTCGTCCCGGCGATCACGATTCCCGGGGGAAATCCGACCACGGCCGAGCCGGGCGCCAGACCGACGCTGCCGCTTATTACGCTGGGACCGGTGTTCGTCACGGTGCTTCCAGCAAGGACGGCGAAGTTCCCAGCGGTTCCCAGCCCCACCGGGGCCTGAGCACTGAGGGCCAGCGGCGCCGCCAACAGCGACCCGGTCGCGAGCAGGCCCACGAGGCAGGCCGTCCGGCTTGGGTGCCGCCGCTTCCCGTCGGAGGGTTCCGAGGGCTGATGAGCTTGGCGAAACATAGACTCTCCCTGCCGCGGCTCACAGGCCGCAAATAGGCCTACCTGAATGAGGCGGAAGCTGAGTGTCGGCTGAGTCAGCTACATGCTGGGGTCGGCAGGAAAGCGCCCGTCAAGCAGAGCATCGACATATGCGAGCCAGACCATGATCAGAATCCCTGTTCGTCCAGTCCAGGCCACGCACGATCGCCGAGTGTTGATCGGCTTCGGGTGACCTGCTGGATGGGCCACCGAGGAGTCCGAAGGGCCCGAACTCGCCTGGACGCACGCGGAGAACGCAACGCGACCGCCCGGTTCGCAGGCGAGGTCGCCGGCTCGAACCCAGCCGTGCCATAGGATCTTCGTGCGGCTTGCATGGCTCGACCAGACCGTCGTGCAGACCAGAACTCGAACGCAGGCGGAAGCCCCGTCCGGCTGGCGCGTGTCGGAGTTCGGCCGTCGCGCGGCGTCGGGAAGGAACCAGCCGGCGCGGGGTCTTGGGCTTAGACGATCAAACACCGCTCTATGGAGGAACGATGAAAACACACAGATTCGTGCTTGTCGCCGTAGCCATCGGCGCCCTCGCGCTGACGGGCTCGGCCTCAGCCCTCGGCCAGTCAGCCCATTCGAGCGCTGCGACCGTCGTCACGACGAAGAAGACCTCGTTCGGGACGATCCTTGTCACAAGCTCCGGCCAAACTTTGTATCTCGACGCCTCAGACAAGCCCGGACACCCCGCCTGCACCGGCGGTTGCCTGTCGGTCTGGCCGCCGCTGAAGGCGAGCGGCGCACCCAAGGCCTCAGGTGGTGCGAAGGCGTCCCTGCTCGGCACGACCAAGATCGCTGGAGGCGTCAAACAGGTCACCTACGACGGTCATCAGCTGTACACCTTCGCGTCGGACACCAAGAGCAATCCGACGAGCGGGGAAGGCGTGAGCGGGTTCTACGTCGTGGGCCCGAGCGGCTCCAAGATCACAAAGTCCACGACAAAGCCGCCGTCAAGCGCGCCCGGGTACTGACGCTTGACGGCCCCGGCGCTGCGGCGGGAAACCGTCGAGCGCCGGCGCCGGTCCCAACCGGCCGCGGGTTGTTGTGGCCTGAACAGACCTCGAGCGCGCTGACGCGGAAGGACACCATGGGAAGCTGAATGGCGCGGTCCGATCCGCCCGCCGGCTTCCAGAGCGTGCCTGTTACCCGCTTCGGCAACTCAGTGTGAACATCGGTGCGGCCTACATCCAGCGCACGCCTAGCGGTCGCGGTGTGCCGAGTAGACTGGGCATGTGCCACCGGCGACAAAGCTGTCCCCGTGGGCTCGCCTGGTGCGTCGCACGCTCAGGCATCCCGCCGATCGCACTGAGGGTGCCGAGCGGGGCAGGTTCGAGCGTCTCGCGGAATACGGCTCTTTCCTTGCAAGCTCCCCGTTCTTCTTCGCGGTTTGCCTGGCGGTGATACTGATATGGATGCTTGGTCTGATGCTCGGAGCGAGTGATCGCTTCGAGCTGGCGGCCGGCGGCTCGGTCTCAGCGCTCACACTGGTACTCGTTGCGTTGCTAAAGAACGCTGAACTTCGGTCGGAGCGCGCGATTCAACGCAAGCTCGACGCGATTGCGAGCTCCTTGCTTCAGGACAAGCGCGGTGATGATGACGGCGGCTCGGAACGCGACCTCGAGGATGCGATCGGCGTCCACGAGGAGATCTGACGGCCGCGTCGTATCCGCCGGCGCCGCAACAGTCACACCGCGCACTGAAGTGGCGCCGGCGCAAATTGCGCCAGCGCGTCGCCTGACGCGAGACGTGCTCTCACACACACAGCGGATTGGTCTGCGCGCGACAGCCGCTACCGCACCATCCCCACCATCGCTCACGCCGCTTAGACGATTGCGGCGCCGACCGTGGCTAACTCCCCGCGGAGCCACTGCGAACTGAGCCGCCTGGCGCCGGCGCGGCCGGCGTGTCGTGATCTGGCCACAGCGGCTGGCGAGCCAACCAGCCTCGTGGATTTGGCTGCGCACTGCGCCGATCGCCCAAACCGCGCCGCATGCGTGCTACCTTTTCGGCCGCAGGGAGGCCGGGCCGGTCCAGATCGGCCCTTGATCTTTACGGATTAAGCGCGACGCGAATGCCCAAGCCAAACCGCCAACGTGCCCGCGAGTTGACGCGGGCTGGTCGCAGGCGCCGCATTGTCGAGCGTGCGGCGGGCAACAGAACACGGGGCGCCGTTGTGATCGCCGCGTGCGCGGTGGCCATCGGCGCTGCCGCGTCGTCTGTTTCCACCGCGGCGGCGACATCCAGCGGCAGCGCGCTCGCCGCCGGAGCCTACTCTTCGGCTCTGTACGGGCCGCGCGGAGCACAGCTGCCGTTCGCCGGTCCCCAGAAGTCGGTCTGCGCGTCGGCCGCGCCCGGGGCAGGCCAGTGCCTGATCCACGTCCTGGCGCCCGACGGAGCAGCACCCGGGGCGCGCCCCACCACGATCACAACTCCCACCGGTTTGTCGCCGAACACGATCAAGAGCGTTTACGGCTACACGACCTCGCCGAGCGCAGGTGGCGGTCAGACGATCGCGATCGTGGATGCCTACGGCGACCCCGATGCGGCGGGCGACCTGAGCGCGTTCAGCACGCAGTACGGGTTGGCCCCCGAGTGCGCGGGCTCGGCGACGCCGCCTTCGTGCTTCGACTTCAGCGTGGTCAACCAGACCGGCGGGAGCAGCCTGCCGGCCACGAACGCGAGTTGGGATCTCGAGATAAGCCTCGATATCGAGTGGGCCCATGCGATCGCGCCTGCGGCCGCCATTCTGCTGGTCGAGGCTTCGAGCGCCAGCCTTTCGGCCCTGCTCGCCGCGGAGCAGTATGCGGCGGCGCATGCGAACTACGTCTCCAACAGCTGGGGCTCCTCGGAGTTCTCCGCCGAGGCGTCTGATGACGCTTATTTCACCCGCCCCGGCGTCAGCTACTTCGCCGCCGCCGGGGACAGTGCCGCTTCGGTGCTGTGGCCGTCCGCGTCGCCGGATGTGATCTCGGTCGGGGGCACGAGCCTCGCGTTCACCGCTGGCGGCAGCGTCGCGCAGGAAACCGTGTGGAGCAGCAGTGGCGGTGGCTGCAGCCGCTACGAGACCGCGAGCGCGTCGCAGTCGACCGGGAGCGCGAGCTGCAGCGGTAACCGCGCGACGCCGGACATCGCGCTCGACGCCGACCCCAATTCGGGCGTGTCGGTCTATGACAGCGTCTCCTACGACGGACAGTCGGGCTGGTGGACGGTGGGCGGCACAAGCGCCTCAACGGTGATGATCGCCGCAGACGCGACGGTCGCCGGGGCCGAGGTCAACGCACCGTACGTGTACGCACTTCCGGCCAACATCCCGTTCCGCGACATCATCGCGGGCAGCAACGGGCATCCGGCACTGGCCGGCTATGACCTCACCACCGGGCTGGGCAGCTGGTCATACACCCCAGGAGCGCCGACCGGACTCACCGCCACGAGTGGCCCCGGTGGTGTCACACTCGGCTGGAGCGCGCCAAGCGGCGCGCCGGTCAGCGCGTACAACATCTGGAGGGGTACCGCTTCCGGCCAGGAGACCTCCGAAATCGCGACGGTCTCCGCGCCTGCCACGAGCTACCCCGATGGATCCGCCACCGGCGCCGTCACCTACTACTACGAGATCCAGCCGGTGAATGCCAACGGCGTTGGGCCGTTCTCCGCCCAGGCGCTCGCAGCGCCGCCGAGCGTACCGCCGGTCGCGAGCTTCAGGAAGACGTGCTCCCAGGCGTCGTGCAGCTTCACCTCGACCTCGACCGACGCTCAGGGCACGATCCACGCGTACGCGTGGAATGGCGGCAACGGCGTGGTCGGCAGCGGATCGACGTTCTCAGACACCTATTCGGCCGCGGGAACCGACACCGTCAGCCTCACAGTCACCAATACCGCCGGCCAATCATCCTCGCCGGCCACCGTAGGGGTGACGTGCTCGACCTCGACCTCGGGCGGACGGGGCAGGGGCCGATCGACTCTCACGTGCAGCTGATCCGCACGCCGTGACGGCGATGCCGTTGGCGGGAGTGTCGTCGGTGCGGTTCGTCTTCGAGCCTCCCCGGCGCGGATCCGGGTGAGCAGTGACGACGGCGGCGTCAGCCCACCATGGGCTTGGATGATGCGTTGCCCCGCGAGCTGCGCGAGCGACAGTCGCGCCATCAGCGATGCGCAACCCACCCCATCCTGCCTGAACGCCCGCGCAGCCACAGGTCGCGCAGCGAGCCCGGTTGACCGGCGCCGCGCGCGGAGCGGCGACCGAGAACCGCTTCGCCGACTTCGGGGATCAGGAGATGACACAAACATTCGCTCTCCGATGGAAAGGATCCTGTATGGCGCACCTGGGTAAGAGACTTCTGGTCGTTGGGCTGCCTGCCGTGGTGATCGCCATGGCGTCGGCCTCGACGCCGATCGCCTCCGCCGGCACCTCCGCATCCGCGCGCCTGCGCAGCTGTACCGGAGGGCTCCTGCTCGAGCCGAAGGGGACGGTGGTGCTAGCCTGCGCCGACGCCAACACCGAGATCAGGGCCACACGGTGGACGTCCTGGACGAACACCGGGGCGCGCGGCACGACCGACTTCGGTTTGAACCTGTGCACGCCGACGTGCGTGGCGTCGCGCATCAGCTTCTTCCCCGACAGCACGATCCGGCTGACCGCGGCCAAGCACACCGCGCACGGCCTGCTCTTCACGCGCGCCGTGATCAGCTACCGCCTGCATGGCGTGCAGAAGACCTTCACGGCCTACCCGGCGACGTGATCGTGCACATGCCGATCGACCGACATCCCGAACCCGGCGCCAGCCCGCGCTCGCGCCGCGGCTGGCGCCGCGGCGCCGCAGGCAGGCGCACGGTGTGCAAATCGAATGGTCGGCGCTGAACCCGCCCTCTCCTCCCCGAGGGTGTGTGAAGGCCGAGCGGCACACCACACGCCGGCGGCTGCGCCGGGCGTCCGCGGAGCCGCCGTGAGCACGCAGGGGCCCGCGGATGATGCGACGGTGATCGCACGCTCGCTCGGCGAGCCGGAGGTCTTCGCAGTGATCTTCGAACGCCACTTCGACGAGATCCTCCGCTACCTGCGGCGACGGTTTCCGGCCGAGGCCGAGGAGCTCGCCGCCGACACCTTCGTCGTCGCCTTCGACTGCCGCGAGCGCTACCGGGCGCTCGGCGACTCGGCTCGCCCGTGGCTGTACGGCATCGCCTCCAATCTTCTGCACAAGCGCCGGCGGCGTGAGGCGCGAGCGCTGCGCGCCCATGCTCGCAGCGCCGGTCGTGCCGGCCCACCCCCGAACGAGTTTGCCGACGCGATCGAGCGCATCGATGCGCAGCGCCAGGCGGCAGCGCTGGCCGCGGCGCTCAGCGGCCTGCGCGCCGATGACCGCGACACGCTGCTGCTCTACTCGCTCGGGGCGCTCGGCTACGAGGAGGTCGCCTTCGCGCTCGGGGTGCCGGTGGGCACCGTGCGGTCGCGTCTGGCACGCGCGCGCCGGCACTGCGCGCCCGAGTTGCTCGCCCTCACGACCGAGGAGGCCCGCCCGCATGACTGACGAGGTCCCACGCACACCGTTCTCGTGGTTTCGCTCCTGGGTGCCCGAGCGCGACGAGGCCTCCCGCGAGCGCGCGCGCGAGCGCCTCGAGAGCCACATCGCCCGGCGCCCGCCACAGCGGCGCTCCGCCGCACCCGCCCGCGGACCGCGACGGCGTCTGGTCGGGCCGCTCGCCGCCGCGCTCGTGGTCGTCGGCGCAGGCGTCGCGGTCGCCTCGGGCTTCTGGCGCACCGAGCACACCGCGCATCTGCCGGTCTTCACGCCCGCCGGCAGGCTCTCGCCCGACTTCACCGTCGGCAGCCACGCGAGCGGAAGCTGCTGGACCGCTTCGCTTGCGAGCGGCGCCGCCGACGCGTGGCGCTGCGCGGCGGGAAACGCGATCCATGACCCGTGCTTCGCCGCGGCGGCCCACGCCAAGACCGTGGTCTGCTTCCTCGATCCATGGCACCCGGTCACGATCCTGCGGCTGACCAAGCCGCTTCCCCGGCACGGGCCCACGCTGACGCAAACACTGCCGTGGGCGATCGAGACCACCGACGGCCGCCGCTGCACCTATCTCACCGGGGCGACAGCGCCGATGGGCGGCGAGCGGATCAACTACGGCTGCACCGACCACTCCTACCTGATCGGCAGCCCCGACCGCAGCAGGTCGCTCTGGACGATCCGCAGCAGCCGCACCTACAGGCCCGACAACCCCGGGCATCCGACGCCGTTGGCCGACTTCCCGCTCGCACGGATCGCGCGCACGATCTCCTAGCAACGGCGCCGCCGCACCGCCGCGCGGCGAAGGCGCTCACCCACTCCCCGCTCACCCACTCCCCGCTCGCTATCCTCGCCGCGTGTCAGTTGGTGGCAGCTCACGGGGAGCGACGGGGGCCCAATACCCGTGCGGATGGGCATCGGGGTCGTGGCAATCTTGGCTGCCGTGGCGTTCGGCGTGCTCGCCCTGACGCCAACTCCGCGAGTCGCCGGCGAGCGCCTTCCGGCCTATTGCTCACTACAACAGTGGTCTTAGTTGTGTATCCTGGCTCGCTCCCTGACGACAAGGAGGTCGCGGCATCGACGCTGCGCCAGATGGCGTGCCGGACGGCCTGACACGCCGCCGTTTGCTCGCAGGTGGTGGATCGGCGCTCGGCGCGCTTGTGCTGAGCGCCGCCGGCATGCCTGCCAGCGGTGCGCTGGCCGCTCTGGAGCGCCGCTCGCGCGTCAACAGCTTCGGCGCCGTGCCTGCGGCCGCTTCGCCGCTGCTGCACTCGCGCCCCGACCTGCGAATTCCCTCACTCGCGGTCGACCTCAGCAGGCCCGGAACCGCCCCGGGCCTGATCTTCATCGGCCCCTACGGCGCGCCGCACGGACAGGCCGGCGCGGTGATCGCCGACGCGTCGGGTGGGCCCGTCTGGGAGTACCCGGCGCCCGGCCTGGAGGTCTACAACTTCCAGGTGCAGCTCTACAAGGGCCGGCCCGCGCTCACGTGGTGGCAGGGGAAGATCGTGGACGGCCACGGCGTCGGCTCCTACGTGATCGCAGACGACTCCTATGAGCCGATCGCCCACGTGCAGGCCGGCAACGGCCTGCACGGCGATCTGCACGAGTTCCTGCTCACCGACCGGGGCACCGCCCTGCTGACCTCCTACGCGTTGAAGCATGTCGACCTGCGCCCCGTCGGGGGCCCGCGCGCCGGCGCGATCCAGGACGCCATCTTCCAGGAGGTCGACCTCGCGAGCGGGCGCGTGCTGCTCGAATGGCACAGCCTCGACCACATCCCGCTGGCGGAGTCCTACTGGCCGCTCACGGCCTGGAGCTGGGACTACGTGCACCTGAACTCGATCGACGTCGACCTCGACGGGAACCTGCTCGTCTCATCGCGCAACACACACACCGTCTACAAGATCGACCGCCGCTCCGGCGAGATCATCTGGCGCCTGGGCGGCAAGCACAGCGACTTCGCGATGGGCGCCGGCGCAACGTTCGCCTGGCAGCACGACGCCCGTCGCCAACCCGACGGCACGCTGACGATGTTCGACAACGAGGGCCCGCCCCACGGCGGTCCGCAGTCGCGGGCGCTCGTGCTCGCACTCGACGAGCGACGCAGGAGCGCCCGTCTTGCGCGGCAATTCCTCCATCCGCTGGCGCTGCAGGCGTCCAGCTGCGGCAGCGTGCGGGTGGCGCCCAACGGCAACGTGTTCGTCGGCTGGGGAGCCGAGCCGTTCGTCTCGGAGTTCTCACCCGACGGCGAGCTGCTCCTGGACGCCCGGCTCGGAGCCGGCTACAGCGGCTATCGCGCGTTTCGCAGTCCCTGGAGTGCGGGCGGACAGGGCCGGCCGAGCATCGCGGCCAAGCGCAACGGCACCGGCACTACAGTGCTCTGGGTGAGCTGGAACGGCGACACGCAGGTCCAGCGCTGGCTGGTTCTCGCAGGCGCTTCGAAAGGTGCGCTGAGACCGCTCGGAACGCACCCGCGCGCCGGGTTCGAAACCGCGATCCAGATCGCCGGGCAGCCACAGCTCCTGGCTGTCCGCGGGCTCGATGCGCACGGCAAGGCGCTCGGCACCTCGCCCACGCTCAAGCTCTAGATAGTCCCGCCGCGACCGGGCGCCTGGACCGCGGCCGGCGGCGCCGCGACACCAGACCCTCACGTTCGGGCTCCCGGCTACGATCAATGCCGATCCCGGCCACCGCAGCACGAAAGGAACGTGATGGGCGTCACCCGCTTCGGCCTGCAGATACCGAACTTCACCTACCCGGGAGTGGCCGACCGCGACCTCTTCGCCCGCGTCGCCGAGATCGCCGGCGCCGCCGATGAGTCGGGATTCGACTCCGTCTGGGTGATGGATCACTTCTACCAGATCGCAATGGTCGGGCCGCGGACCGACCCGATGCTCGAGGCCTACACGCTGCTCGGCGCGATCGCGGCGCGAACGCGCAAGGTCAGCCTCGGCACGATGGTGACGGGTGTCACCTACCGCAACCCGGCCCTGCTCGCCAAGCAGGTCACGACGCTCGACATCGTCTCCGCCGGCCGGGCGATCCTCGGGATCGGCGCGGCGTGGAACGACGAGGAGCACGCCGGCTACGGCTTCGGCTACCCCCCGATCGCAGAGCGGCTGGACCGCCTCGAGGAGGCGCTGCAGATCTGTCACGCGATGTTCACGCAGGAGGCCCCCAGCTTCAGCGGCCGCCATTACGCGATCGAGCAGGCGCTGAACTTCCCCAGGCCGATCCGGCCCGAGGGGATCCCGATCCTGGTCGGCGGCAGCGGCGAGCGCCGCACCCTCGCGCTCGTGGCGAAGTATGCCGCCGCCTGCAACATCTTTGGCGACCTGTCCACGGTCCGCCACAAGCTCGAGGTCCTCGATCGCCACTGCGAGGCAGTCGGACGCGACCCCGCGACGATCACCAAGACCCGACTCGGCGGACTGGTCATCGCCGACACCGCCGATGCCGCCGACCAGAAGGGACGCGAGATGGCCAGGGCGCGCGGCATGGACGAGGAGCGCTACGCCGGCTACGTGATCGCCGGCGACCCCGACGGCGTCTGCGAGCAGGTCGGCGCCTACCTCGACGCGGGCCTCGACGGGCTGATCTTCAACATGCACGACGCCCAGGACCTCGAGCCGGTGCGGCTGGCCGGTGAGACGCTGTCGAAAGCCTTCGGCTGAGCCGTGGCCGCGGAGCGCGCACTGACGATCGTGACCGCCTCCGACCCGGACCTGCACACGCAGCGGCGGTACAAGCCGGTCGGCTTGGTCTCCCACGGCGGCGTCGCAGCCGGCACGCGCGCGGTGGCGCAGCTCAAGCAGTCGCCACCACGCTGAAGATGACCCCGCTGTTCGAAGCGGCGCATAGCCCGTTTCACACGCAGTTCATCGACGACGGCCTCGTCAGAGCCAGCGAGGTGACGGAGCAGTCCGCCGCCGCGCTGCTCGACGAGCTGGCGCGCACGCGGGCGGCGCCACGCACACCACGCGCGCTGCGCGCGCTGCGCGCGTGGGAACGCGGGGAGCCGGTCCTATCCTGTAGGGGTGGCCCCCGGCGTCGAGCTTCTGTACTGGGACGGTTGTCCGTCGCACCCCGCGGCCCTCGCCGAGCTGCGAGCGGCGCTCGCGGAGCTGGGGCGCCGCGACGTCGAGGTCGCCGCCACCGAGATCACGAGCCAGGCGCAGGCGGCCCGGCGCGCCTTCGTCGGCTCGCCCACCCTGCGGGTCGGCGGCGTCGACCCGGTACCGCCGCCGCCCGGCGAGCCGGCGGGCCTCACCTGCCGCCTCTACCGTCTTCGCGACGGGCGCCATTCGCCCACGCCTGACCCGGCCGACCTGCGCGATGCGCTGCGCCGGCTGCTTCCCCCACCCACCCAGGAGTCCTGACCATGTCATTTGCGATCGGAGCGCTGGCTCCCAACTTCACACTGCCCGACACCTACGGCAACGCGACGCCGCTGCGAGACGTGGACAGCCCCGTGACGCTCGTCGTCTTCACCTGCAACCACTGCCCCTACGCGCTTGCCTGGCACGATCGGCTGCAGGCCGTGGCGCGCGACTACGGCCCCCGCGGTGTGCGCATCCTGCAGATCAACAGCAACGACGCCGAGCGCTACCCGCGCGACTCGGCCGAGGCGATGAGCGCCCGCGTCGGCGCCGGAGAGTTCGCGAGCCCCTACCTGCACGACGCCACGCAGGAGGTCGCGCACGCCTGGGGCGCGGCCGTGACGCCCGACGTCTACGTGCTCGACGCCCAAGGCCGCCTCGCCTACCACGGCGCCCCGGACTCTGACCACGGCGACGAGTCACTCGCCGCCGTCTGGCTGCGCGACGCCCTCGACGCCGTGCTCGGCGGCCGCCCGCCGGACCCCGCGCAGACCGAGCCGGTCGGGTGCTCGATCAAGTGGCGCCCCTACTAAGGGTCCAGCCAGAGCTCCATCACGAAGTGCGGCCCGATCTGCGGTAGATAGAACTCCTCCGAGGCCACACGCAGCCCGGCACGCTCGTAGAGGGAGCGCGCCGGCGAGCGCGCGTTGCACCAGATGCGAAGCGCGCCGTGCGCGCTCGCGTGCGCGATCAGCGCGTGCAGCACGGCGGTGCCGGCACCCCGGCCCCGCGCGGCCGGCGTGGTCGCCATGCTCCTGATCCGCCAGGCGCCAGGTTCCCCGTCCGCCACCACCAAGCCAACGGCGATCAGCTCGCCCGCGTCGAAGGCGCCTAACGCAAACGCCTGGGGCGACTCATCGGCGGCGACCTGCTCGAGCGTCTGGTGCGGGCGCAGGACATCGCGGCGCAGCCTGCGTGTCTGCTCGAGCGCCACGGGCGCCACGACGATGTCGCTCACTCAGAGGATGCTAACCCGCTTCAGCTGGGTGCATGCACCCAGCTGCCGGGGGGTGCATGCACCCCCCGGCGGGGCGGCGCATGCGCCGCCCCNNGCCTCGGCGGCGGCGAGCAGGCCGTCGATGCGTTCCAGCGCCGCCCCGGCCGCTCCGGGGTCGCCGTCGCGACACACCGCGCGGGCCAGCGCGACCATCGGCAGGACGCGCGCCGGGTCGGGAGGCGGGCCGGATCCGATCGCCGCCCCGAACCCCATCAGCAGGTAGGCGCCGACGCGCGAGAGGCGACCGTTGACGGCGCGGACCGCGGGCACGCGCGGCGCCGAGGGCTCGGCCGGCGCCCGCCCCTCGAGCAGCGCCGTCATCGTGGCGCCGGCCACCAGCGCCCGCTCGGGCCCGTCGAGCCCGGCGTAGGCCGCCACGCGCAGCGTCGTGAACAGGCCCGCGACCGGCCGGCCGTAGGGCACGTCGGAGCCGAACACGATGCGCTCCGCGGGGACGCGGGCGAACAGCTCGATCAGGTCGAAGGGGGAGAAGACGGAGGTGTCATAGACCACCGCGGGATGGCCGGCCAGGCGCGTGGCGAACAGCGCCTGGTCGGCGATCGCGCCGTGCGCCAGCACGAGCGCCACCTCGGGGTAGCGCAGCGCCAGATCGGCGAGCGCGTCCATTCGCCCCATCCCGCGACCGGCGTGGATCAGGATCGGCACGCCGCCGTCGCGCGCGAGCTCGAAGATCGCCGCCGCGACCGGGGTGTCGAAGCCGAACGACTGGGCCCGCGGATGCAGCTTGATCCCGCGCGCTCCGAGCCGCAGGCAGCGCTCGCCCTCGGCGATCGGGTCATCGGCCGGGTCCAGCCGGCAGAAGGGGTAGAGACGGCCCTCGGCTGCCGCCGCCCAGGCGAGCACGCGATCGTTCGGCGTCCTGTAGGCGGGCCGGCGGTCGGGGTCGTGCAGCGCAAAGACGCAGGCGCCCGCGCCGCCGTCCAGCTGATCGAGCAGGCCGATCAACTGCTCGAGCTCGAGCGACTGGCCGTCCTCGTCGCGGCCGAGGTGGGTGTGGGCGTCGATCACCCCGCTCGCGTCCGCAAGCAGCTCGCGCAACTCGGCGTCGAGCGTCGCAAAGGCCGCAGGCAGGGGCTCCACCACCACGCGGCGCATGCTCCCATAACGTTGGCGCGATGAGCGCCGCTGCGCCCGCGCGTCACCTCGTGCTGATCGGCCTGATGGGCACCGGCAAGACCACGCTCGGGCGGCTGGCGGCGGCAAGGCTCGGCTGGCCGCTGTTAGACAGCGACGCCGAGATCCAGGCGCGCGAGGGGGCGAGCGTGCGGGAGCTTCAGGAGCGCTGGGGAGCCGGCGGGCTGCATCGACTCGAGGCGACGATCCTGCTCGAGGCGCTCGCGCGGCCCGAGCCGTCGGTGATCTGCGCGGCCGCCAGCACGATCGACGACGAGCGCTGCCGCGCGGCCCTGCGGGCGCCCGGGGTGAGTACGGTGTGGCTGAGGGCCACGCTCGCCACGCTGGTCGCTCGCTACGACGCCGATCCGCACCGGCCGCGCTACCGGCAGGGGACGGCGGCGGCGCTCGCGCGCCAGCTCGCGGCCCGCAGCGAGCGCTTCGCGGCGGTGGCCACGCTGGCGATCGACGTGGACGGCCTCGAGCCTGGGTCGCTCATCGAGCGGCTCGGTTCCGTGATCGGCGAGGCCGGCTAGCGGATCGGCCGCGCCGACTGTGCGACCGCGAGCAGCTGGGCGTTGCTGAGGGTCTCGTTCAGGCTGTTCGAGACCCAGTACAGCACGCCGCCCTCGCGCCAGCCGATGTCGTGGTAGGCCGAGCCGTCGTCGACGAACATGTAGGTGCGCCCGCCGATCGTCTCGGTGCCGTCGGGCTTGGCAAACAGCGGCGGGTTGGTCCAGTTGGTGCCCTCGATGCCGTAGTACTCGCCCTCGGAGCCGGTTGACCAGTCGATCCGGTAGCCGTAGTGCAGGCGGCTCTGTTCGTCGCGGATCGTGTAAGGGTGGAAGTCGTTGGGTATCGCAGGGCCGGTCTGCACGCTCGGGAGGTAGACCGGGACGCCCACGTCCGGCGTGATCGCGAGCGCCTGCGCGGTGACGGAGGCGGGGATCGCATACAGGTCGTCGGTGCCGTTGGTGACGCTCGTGCTGTGGTGGCTTGTGTGGTGGCTTGCGTGGTGGGTGCGGCGGTGGGTGACGGCATGGCTCGCCGAACCGCTGGTCGAGCCCGGAAGCGTCGCCTTGGGGGCCTTGTAGAGGAGGTTCTCGACGCTCGCGCGGATCAGCTGCCGCGTCGAGAGTACGGCTTCCTCGGGGCCCTGGGGGGTGTTGATCTGATAGGCCGGGTTCGCCACGTTGAAGGGCACCTCGCGGATCGGCTTGGACTGGGAGAACGCCGCGAGGTAGAGGAGCGCAGCGATCGACTGCGGACTGCGGATGTCAGTCCAGACCGCCCGGCCGAACGCCTTCGCAAGCGCGGACCACTTGCTGAGGAAGCCCCAGACGCCGAGCTGTTCCTTGGCGTCGCGAACGAAGTCCTGCTGGCGTGCGACGCGCACGAAGTCCGAGTCGGTGTGGCGGTAGCGCACGTAGGAGAGCGCCTGGTTGCTGCACAGCCGCTGATAGCCCGGCTGGATGTTGATCGGCGAGTAGCTGTCACCTGGCGGGTTGTAGTAGCGCTGGTCGACGTCGACGTAGACGCAGCCGATCGCATCCACCAGTCCCAGGAACGAGGCGAAGTTGAAGTCGATCACGTGGTTGATCGTGATCCCCGGCAGCGTCGCCAGGGCGACCTGCTTGACGAGATCGTCGCGCCCGATCGAGTATGCGGAGTTGAACTTCTGATTGGTGTAGGACACGCCCTTCCAGGTGAAGCTGACGAGCAGGTCGCGCGGGATCGAAAGGATCGAGGTCTGCTTCTGGGCCGGATCCATCCGCACCAGCATGAAGGTGTCCGCGTGCAGCAGGTGCACGCCGTTGACATCCTGCTCGGCACCCGTCGCGTAGGTCGTCGTCTTGCCGATGTGATCGTCGCCGATCACCAGGATCGTCTGTGGCTGTCCCGCCTGGGCGGGAGTCAGGTCCGTCGAGTCAAGCGGCGTTCCGCCGAGCGCGAAGTCGGCGGCGATCGTGCTCACCACGTTGATCGCGCCGACCGAGATCGCGGTCGCGGTGGCGACGACGATCACGACGCAGCCCAGTAGGTGGCGTCGGTGCGGATGCGAACGCCGGCGCGGCTGCTCGGGCGCACGCGCAGACGCCGACGTGGCCGCCCGGGCGGGCGCGCGGCGCAAGCGGCGCCTCATGGACAACCAGTCGCTCGAGCGGGACGGAAACGGCGTGCATGCCCGGCGAGCCGATCGCTGTTGATGTCAGGAGCGAATGTCGGCACGATTAGTGTTGTGCAGCCCCGACAGTATTGCGCTCGCGCAGCCGATCCTCGGCGTCAGCGCCGGCTGAGTGCTGCAGGCGACCGGCGAACTCCAGCTAGGGTGCAGCCGTGAGCGCCAAGCGCGGGATCTTCGTGGCGCCGTTCGATGAGCTGGTCGAGCCGCGCCTGCTGGCGGAGCTCGCGCAGAGCAGCGAGGCACACGGGTGGGACGGGTTCTTCGTCTGGGATCACGTTGCCTGGCGCCCGCCGGTGCGCGCCGTCGCCGATCCATGGGTGGCGCTGGCCGCGATCGCCTGCGCCACGGAGACCGTGCGGCTCGGGCCGCTTGTCACGCCGCTGTCGCGCCGCCGCGTGCAGAAGCTCGCGCGCGAGACGGTCACGCTCGACCACCTCAGCGGCGGCCGCCTCACGCTGGGCGTCGGGTTGGGCAGCGATCGAAACGGGGAGCTCGAGCCCTTCGGCGAGGTCGTCGACGCGCGCGAGCGCGCCGTGCTGCTGGACCGGGGCCTCGAGCAGCTGAGCTCGCTTTGGGCCGGCGGGTTCGAGCCGCTCCCGCTGCAGCAGCCGCGAATCCCCGTCTGGGTGGCGTCGCGCTGGCCGAACCGCCGGCCGCTGCGCCGCGCCGCGCGCTGGGACGGCCTGTTCCCGATCGAGCTTCCCGGCCCGGACGAGCTTGCGCAGCTCGCGGAGGAGGTGCGCGGACTGCGCGGTGACGCCGCCGGGCCCTTCGACCTCATCGCCGAGCTTCCGGCGGGCGACGACGCCGGTGCGTGGGAGCGCGCCGGCGCGAGTTGGCTGCTCACCGCCTTCGACTGTCAGCCCCGCGTGGCCGCGGTGCGCGAGGCGATCGAAGCGGGACCGGGTTAGCGCTCAGAAGACGAGCAGCATCAGCCCGACGGTGATACCCGGGCCGATCGTGATCATCAGGCCGCGGTCGCCCGCCGCCGGGGCGCGCCGGAGCATCGTCTCCTCGAGCACGTAGAAGATCGACGGCGTGCCGATGTTGCCGTGGTCTGCGAGCAGCTCGTAGCTGATCGCCACCTCGACGTCGGGTAGTCCGAGGGCTTCCTGCACGCAGCGGATGATCCGCCGCCCGCCCGGGTGGATCAGCCAGTGGTCGATCGCATAGCGCGTCAGACCGAGCGGCTCGAGGAAGTCGTCGAGGAGCCGCTCGAGCCCCGCGGCGGCGAGGTCGGGGAGCTCGCGGGCAAGGTGCAGGTGGCTGTCGTCGTCCGCCAGCGCCATGTGCACGACGTCGAGTGTGCCCGCCAGCTGGTGGACCGTCGAGGCGACAACGGCGGGACCGGGCGCCTCGCCGCCGTGCTCGACGATCGCAGCGGCGCAGCCGTCGCCGAAGATCGCCGAGCCGATGATCTTCGCCCGCGGATCATCGGGAGCCGACTGGCTGAGCAGCCCGCTCATGCTCTCGGCTGCGACGATCAGCCCGCGGGCGCCCTCACGGTCGGCAAGCGTGCGCTGGACGAGTCGCACGAGCGGCACGGCGCTGGCGCAGCCGACGCCGACCACGTGGTACTTGTCGGTCGCCGGGTCCATCTCGTAGTGCTCCACGAGCCGGTGCGCGATTGTCGGACCGCCGAGCGAGTAGAGGCTCGCGCTGACGACCACGTCGATCTCCCGCGGATCGACGGCGAGCTGGTCCACGGCACGGACTGCCAGCTCGAACAGCTGGGCCTCCGATGCCGCGGTGCGTCCCTGCAGCGTCTGGCCGACCTGATCCTCGAGCGCCGTCAGATGGCGCCGCTTCACGCCGCAGCTCGCGAAGATCCGCTGCGCGAAGGGGTCGTCGGTCATCCCGAGCGCGTCGAGCACCTCCTGCTGGGAGAACGATCGCGCTGGATCGGCGTGGGTGAGCCGGCTGATGTGCGGCGTCGAGGGGCGCACGAGCGGTGAACCGGCGGCGCGGCGGGCTTTCGGGCCGAGCCTCGCGCGCAGCTCGGAGGAATCGTTGAGGTGCGGGAACGGCAGATCCGGCACCGCCACGCCGAGAGCCACGCACAGCGGCTCCCAGCCCTCCTCGACGTCGAAGACCAGCAGCCGCTCGGCGGGCACCGTGCGGGAGACCTCGTTGTTGTGGCGCTGGTAGCGCCCGAGCGCTTCGTCGCGGCGCTCGCAGCTGCCGTCGAGGATGTCCTTCCACAGCGGCCGGTGGGGCATCATCAGGACGTCCAGCGCCAGTTCCTCGGCCGCCGCGAGCTGCGGGCCGCCGGCCATCGCAAGCTCGCGGGTCGCGCGCAGGCAGCTCGCGTAGCTCTCATACCAGGCGTCGGGATCGCGCACGCTGAGCAGCACCAGTGCGGACGGCCAGACGTCGATCAGGTCGCGGTAGTGGCGTGCGCCGACCCAGCCGAGGGCAGCGTTCCAGCGGGCCAAGCCCTCGCCCCAGTGCAGCGCCGTCGCGCTCTCGCCGGAGCGGGCGCGACGGAGCACCTCGTCGGTCTCCGGGACGGTGCGCGGGTGCAGGCAGGGACCGGCGCCGAGAAGCTCGAGCGCCGCCGCCAGCGAAACGGTGCCGGTGCGCGTGTAACCGGCTCCGATCACCTTCACGGGGGACTCCCTGGGCTTGGCCGGCAGTCCCTTGGCGGCTTCGTCCTCGAACAACGCGGGCACGCAGGCACTTTAACAACTGACGCCAACAATCCCTAAATAATCCGTAACAATGCGGGCCGACGGCGCCAGGCGCCGTCGGCGAGCGCCGGACGCGTCCGGCCGGCACGGCGTCGGAGCCGCGGACCGCCGGACTCGCCCCACACGAACAACAGCGGGAGATCGGCCAATGCACGTAATCGGAGCGGGGCTGCCACGAACCGGCACGCTGACCCAGAAGCTGGCACTCGAGCGGTTGGGCTTCGGGCCCTGCTACCACTGGGTCGACGTGATCGCCGACCTGGACCGTGTGCAGCAGTGGGAGCGCGCGCTGGACGGCGCGGCGCCCTGGGAGGAGATCTTCGCCGGCTGCGCCTCGACCGTCGACTGGCCGGGCGGCTTCTTCTACGCGGAGCTCGCCGACGCCTACCCGCACGCCAAGGTCGTGCTGAGCGTGCGCGATCCGCAGCGTTGGGAGGCGAGCTTCCGCGAGACGATCTGGGACATGTGCTTCGGCGACACGCTGATCCACAACCTCTCGGCGGCGCGCGCCAAGATCGACCCGCGCTGGGAGCGCTACCTGCGCCTGATCGATCGCATGTTCTGGATCGAGCGCGGCACCTTTGCCAACGGTGCAGGCGAGGAGCCGGAGAGCATGATCGCCGCGATGGCACGCCACGAGGATGCCGTGAAGGCCGTCGTCCCGGCCGAGCGCCTGCTCGTCTGGGACGTGACCGAGGGCTGGGGCCCGCTATGCGAGTTCCTCGAGGTGGCCGTGCCCGAGGAACCGCTCCCCCACGCCAACGACCGCGAAGCTTTCACCTACCGCGTCACCGCCGGCGCGCTGGCGACGCTGGCGAAGTGGCAGGACGCGCGTCCCGTGCCAGCGTGAGCGGGCGGTTGCAGCCACACGTCGCAAGAGTACGCAGGCAACGACCAGGCATCTCATGCGCATCGACGGGCGCGCGTGGCACTGACGCCGCTCGTCGCTTGGAGCTTGCCGAGACGGCCGCCGTCGCGCACGCGAGAGACGGTCGCGAGGGGGCGCCGATCGCGTGGATGAGTCATGCATATATATTGATATGTAAGGACTTGGTAGACTTTGCCAAGGCATGTCCGAATCCACACGATCATCACCACCGCTGCCCAGCCTCGATGGGTTTGTGAGCACGCTGCGCGCCGTGGCCGAGCCCACGCGACTGCGCCTCGCGGTCCTGCTGAGCCGAGCGGAGCTGACAGTGACGGAGATCAGCCACGTTCTCGGGCAGAGCCAGCCGCGAACCAGCCGCCATCTGCGGCTGCTGCTCGACGCCGACATCCTCGAGCGCGCTCCGGAGGGAGCGCACGTGTTCTACCGCGTCTGCGACGGCGGCGCCGGCGCCGAGCTGGTGCGCCGGCTCGCCGACCGCGTTCCCGCTGACGATCCCGTCATCGCCGCCGACGCGGCGGCGCTGGAGCGCGTGCGCCAGGCGCGCGTGCTGGCAGCGGCGGGGTATCTGCGCAGCCACGCCGACGAGGCGGCGGCGCTGCGCGCGCTGCAGGTCGCCGAAGCCGACATCGAGCACGCGATGCTCGAGCTGATCGGCGCGGCCGAGCCGATCGAGCGCCTGCTCGACATCGGCACCGGAACCGGGCGGATCCTCGAGCTGCTGGCGCCGGTGAGCGAGCGCAGCGTCGGGCTGGACGTCAGTCGCGACATGGTCGCGGCCGCACGCGCCAAGCTGGGGCAGGCCCGGCTCTCGCGCGCCTCGGTGCGCCAGGGCGATCTGCACCGTCCGCCGTTCGAAGCCGCGAGCTTCGATGTCGCCGTCATGCATCACGTGCTGCACCTGCTCGACGACCCCGGCGAGGCGATCGTCGATGCCGCGCGGCTGCTGCGTGCCGGCGGGCGGCTGCTGGTAGCGGACTTCGCCCCCCACCAGCTCGAGTTCCTGCGCCAGCGCCACGGCCACCGCCACCTCGGGATCGACGATCACGACATGCGGTCGTGGGCCGCGCATGGCGGCCTGGAGATCGAAGCCGAGCGCACGCTGCGGCCGCCCGGTCCCGAGCAGCTCACGGTGCGCCTGTGGCTGCTTCGCGCACAGCCGCGCAGCGCGGCAGCGAGCGCGGCGGTCGCATGAGCGCCTCGGTCTCCTTCGAGTTCTTCCCCCCGCGCACGCCCGAGGCCCAGGAGCGCTTCCGGTCGACGCTCGAGCGGCTTGCGCCACTCGAGCCGTCGTTCGTGTCGGTCACCTACGGCGCCGGCGGGAGCACGCGCGACTCCACGCTGGAGACGCTGCGCGAGATCGGCGCCCACAGCTCGATCCCCCGGGCCGGGCATCTGACCTGCGTCGGCTGCCCGCGCGAGGAGGTCGATGCGACGATCCGCGACTACCGGGAGGCCGGCATCTCCCACATCGTCGCCCTGCGCGGCGACATGCCTGAGCTGGGGTCGGCGTTCGTCCCCCACCCCGACGGCTACCAGGGCTCGGTCGAGCTGGTCGAGGCAATCCGCCGGATCGGGCCGTTCGAGGTGTCCGTCTCGGCCTACCCCGAGACCCACCCGGACTCGCGCTCGCAGGCCAAGGACATGGATCTCCTCGCGCGCAAGGCGAACGCCGGCGCCACCCGGGCGATCACCCAGTTCTGCCTCCTCAACGAGCAGATCGTGGCACTGCGCGAGCGCGTAGAACGCGCCGGAATCGGCATCCCTATCGTTCCCGGGATCATGTTTTCCCCAAATCTCGAGGGCCTGTCACGGATGGCCGACCGCTGCGGCACGACGATCCCGCCCTCCTACGCCGAGCGCTTCGAAGGCCTCGACGAGGACCCGGCGACGCGCAGGCTCGTCGCCGGCATGCTCGCCGTCCGCCAGATCGAGGCGCTGCGCCGCGAGGGCTTCGAGGAGTTTCACCTGTACACACTCAACCAGGCCGAGGTCATCATCGCGGCATGCCGCATCGCCGATCTGACGCCGCGCGCGCGGGAGCGCCAGCCGGCATGAGCGACGACGCCAGGACAACGGCGCGGATCGCCGCGCTGCACGCGGCCGCCGCCGAGCGGATCCTCGTCCTCGACGGCTCCTGGGGCGCCAAGATCCAGGAGCTGTCGCTGACCGAGGAGGACTTCCGCGGCGAGCGCTTCACCGAACATGCGAGCTCGCTGCGTGGCGACACCGACCTGCTGTGCCTGACGGCGCCCGAGGTTGTGACGCGGCTCGCAGACGAATATCTGGCTGCCGGCGCGGACATCATCACGACCAACACCTTCACCGCGACCTCGATCGCCCAGGCCGACTACGACATGCAGGCGCACGTCGTCGAGATCAACCTCGCCGGGGCGCGGCTGTCACGCGAGGCGGCCGACCGCGCCGAGGCGGCGGACCCGACGCGCCCGCGCTGGGTCGCCGGCGCGATCGGCCCGACCAACCGAACCCTCTCGATCTCCCCCGACGTCAACGATCCGGGCGCGCGCGCCGTCGACTTCGACGAGGTCTATGACGCCTACCGCGAGCAGGCGCTCGCACTGCACGAGGGTGGCGCCGACATCTTCCTGATCGAAACCGTGTTCGACACGCTGAACGCGAAGGCGGCGCTGAAGGCGATCCTCGACCTGCGCGACGAGGGGCTCGCGGAGCTGCCGATCTGGATCTCGGGCACGATCACCGACCTCTCCGGGCGGACCCTGTCGGGCCAGACGGTGGAGGCGTTCTGGACCTCCGTGCGCCACGCCGAGCCCTTCGCGGTCGGGCTGAACTGCGCGCTGGGCGCCGAGTTGATGCGTCCCTACCTGGCGGAGCTGGCTGCGGTCGCCGATACGCTCGTCGGCGCGCATCCCAACGCCGGGCTGCCGAACGAGTTCGGCGGCTACGACGAGGGCCCGGCGGAGACCTGCGGGCACATCGGCGAGTGGGCGCGTAGCGGCCTGGTCAACATCGTCGGCGGCTGCTGCGGCACGACGCCGGCGCACATCGCCGCGATCGCCGACGCCGTGCGCGGCCTGCCGCCGCGGAGCGTTCCGGTGCCGGCCCCGGCGCTGCGTCTGTCCGGCCTCGAGCCGTTCGTGGCCGCGTGAGCGGGGTCCGGCGATGAGCGCCGCGGTCGCGAGCTTCATCAACATCGGCGAGCGCACCAACATCACCGGCTCCGCGCACTTCAAGCGCCTGATCCTCGCGGGCGACTACGCGGCGGCGCTCCAGGTGGCCCGCCAGCAGATCGACGGCGGCGCCCAGATCATCGACGTCAACATGGACGACGGCCTGCTCGACGGTGAGCAGGCGATGACGACGTTCCTGCGCCTGATCGCCTCCGAGCCCGACATCGCGCGCGTGCCGATCATGATCGACTCCTCGAAGTGGAGCGTGATCGAGGCCGGCCTGAAGTGCGTGCAGGGCAAGGCGATCGTCAACTCGATCAGCCTGAAGGAGGGCGAGGAGCCCTTCCTGGCGCAGGCGCGGGCGATTCGCCGCTACGGCGCCGCCGTCGTCGTGATGGCCTTCGACGAGCAGGGTCAGGCCGACACCGCCGAGCGCAAGGTCGCGATCTGCGAGCGTGCGTACGCGGCGCTCACGCAGGAGGCCGGCCTTGACCCGACGGACCTGATCTTCGATCCCAACATCTTCGCG